>NZ_VHIJ01000004.1:0-1582 GCF_006680095.1 Pseudarthrobacter sp. B4EP4b
GGTTTGAAGTAGGTGTTTTGTTGGGGTTTTTGGTGGGGGTCGAGGTGTTTTGGGGGTGTGAACCAGGGGGTGTTGTTGGTGGTGGTGATGGTCCATTGTTCTTTGTGGATGAGGTGGTGGTGGCCGCTGCAGAGGAGGACGCCGTTGTCGGTGTTGGTGGGGCCGCCGTGGGACCAGTAGGTGATGTGGTGGGCTTCGCACCAGGGGGCGGGGATGGTGCAGTTGGGGAAGGCGCAGCCTTGGTCGCGGGTGGTGAGGGCGGTGCGTTGGGCTGGGGTGAAGAGCCTGGTTTTGCGGCCGAGGTCCAGGAGTTCGCCGTGGGTGCCGAGGATGGCGGGGATGATGTCGGCGTCGCAGGCGATTTTTCGTAGGGTGGCGGCTGCGACGGGTCCGGTGAAGACGAAATTCCCGGTGCCGGTGCCGGTGCTGGTCCGGGCGTTGGTGCGGGTGCCGCCGGTTTCGCTGTCGTTGGGGTGTGTGCCGTTCCCGTTGCCGTCCCCGGTGCCGTTGCCGTTGCCGGCGTGTTTGGCGGTGGTGCTGGCTGTGGGCCCGGTGCTGCTCTGGTGGTGGGGGAAGAGGTCCTGGTAGTTGATGGTGGCGATGATGTGGGGGCGGTTGCCGCCGGTGGCGGGCAGGGCGTTGGTGGCCAGTGCTATTTTGGCGGCGCCGACGAGGCCCTCGAGTAGTTTTTGCGGCCGGGTGCGCCGGTCCAGGTCCGGGCCGGCGGTGTTCTCGTTCCACAAGTTGCTGTCTGCGGTGCCGTCACCGTTGGTCCCTGTGGCCGCTGCCGTGCCAGTGCCAGTACCGGTGGCGGTGGTCCCTGAGGTGCCTGCAGGGATCGGACCGGTGGGGGTTGTGGTGGTGCGGGGGTTGGTGGCGGTGTTCATGACGGTGCTGAGGTGTTCGAACTGGTCGGTGCTGGCGAAGATTTCGATGTGATGCAGGCCGTGGCGGGGTTTGCGGATGAAGGCGCCTTGGGTGTGGCGGAGGGCTTCTTCGCTGGGTTCGGTGCCGTCGGCGTCGATGGTGTCGGCCCAGCGGCGGGCGACGCGGGTGAGGAAGTCGGGGTCGGCTGTGGCCGCGGTGGTGGTGAGGTTTTCTTCGATCAGGGCCAGTTGTTCGGGTGTGGTGAGGTACTGGAGCCGGTTCAGAGTCAGGGCGATGATCGTCCCGGCCCGGGACGAGACCGCCGGGCAGGCAGCGGCTGTGCCCTGCACTCCGTCACCGGTGCCCACGGTGTCCTCGCCGCCGGTATCGGCCTCGGTGTCGGTGCTGTCCTCGGTGCTGGTGCTGTCCTCGGTGTTCAGGGTGTCCGTGCTGGTGTTGGTGGGTGTGGGGGTGAGGGCGGTGGCGAGGTGCTGGCGGGGTGCGGGGATGGTGTCGCCGGTAAGGGTGCTGGCCGGGAGGATGTCTTTTGCCAGGGTGAGTCGGCGGTTGGCTTCGCTCTTGTTGATCCTCAGCCGCTGGCGGAGGAACTCGGCGGTATTGGCGCAGCCGTCATCGGCCGGTGAGGTGATCACCCGGTTCCGGCCGTCGGTGACACTCATGGTCCCGGTGTCACAGGGTGCAGATCCGGCGGGCC
>NZ_VHIJ01000004.1:2115-13552 GCF_006680095.1 Pseudarthrobacter sp. B4EP4b
CCCGGTTCCGGCCGTCGGTGACACTCATGGTCCCGGTGTCACAGGGTGCAGATCCGGCGGGCCGGTGGGCGTCTGTTTCGTTCAGGGTTTCGATGCCGTTGTCCCAGCCTGTGACCCAGGCCTTGCCGGTGCGGGACCGGTTGGCGCGGGCGGTGTCCGGGGCGGCGATGGCCTGGGTGCGGGTCCGGTCCACGTTCCCGGCGGAGAGGACCTGTAGGTACTCCACGGTCCGGGAAATTTCCTCCACTCCAGCGGCGTAGTTGGCGGCGTCAACGTAGCTGGCCCCGGCAAGTACCGACGGCGCGGCAGCAGCAGCCTGGGCCACGAGCCTGCCGATCTCGGCCAGACCCAACGGCTCCCCGGCCCGCAAAGAATCTGCCGGAACCGGCCCTGTCACAGACGTAGCTGGGTCGGACTCATTCGCAGCCTGCGCGGACCCTGTTACAGCTACGGCTGACGAGGAGTCAGCCTCCACGGACTTGGCATGTGCGAAATCAGCCTGCTTGGGCCCTGTTAGAGCCACGGCTGATGAGGAGCGAGCATCGGCATGCTCGCCTGCTACGAAATCAGCCTGCGTGGGCCCTGCTTCTGATGCGGCTGATGCGGTGCCGGGTTGGATGGCCTCGGCGGGTACAGCGTGAAGGTGCCAGCTGGGCCTAAGCGGGGTGCCGTCGTCGTACGCGGAAGGGCCAGAGCCGGAAAGAAAGCCAGAGGCGCCGGCGGCCGGACCGCTGAAATCCAAAGCGCCAGACGAGGCAACAGCCCCCGCCCGTCCGAGCACCACGACGTTACCGCCGTAATGCTCAGGCCGCTCCCCAATGACTTCCATAAACCCATTCTGGTCAGGGGGTCTGACAATTCCGGCGCCCTCGGCAACAAGGCAGCAAACCCGGAAGCGCCCGAAGCCGTCCCAGGCTGAACTGCAGAATCAGCGCCTAAGGAGCCATCAGGAACCAGCGCACGCGCGGCGAAAAAACGGCCGAACTCCGCGAGCTGATCCCCGATGGCTTCCATACGTCAACTCTGCCAAAGGACACCGAGAAAGGTGGCTGAAACAGAAGCTATGTGGATAACTGAAGCGAGTCAGTCCTCCGCAACCACCACAACTCCGCCGGCAGGAACCGAACCCTCAAACCGCTCGCCGGACAGCAGCTCAACACCGGAAGCCTGGACCGACGCGGACGAACGCGAATGATTGATGGCGAAGAGGAAACTGCGGCCGTCGTCGGAGCGGCGCCGGGTCAGCTCCACACCAGGATCGGCGGCTGCAACGGGCGCAGCACCGGACTCCTCCAGTAACTGGTCAACAATCGACTCGATCCCTTCCCGGTCCGGGAACGTGGCCAGGTACCAGGCCGCACCGGCACCAACGGATCGCTTGGTCAAGGACGGAACGCCCTCCAGCGGGTACTCCGTAAAGGTCTGAAGGGCTTCCGCACCGGCAAGGTGAACGTGCTCGCTCCAGACAGAGGAAATCGTCCCGTCGCTCAGCTTGAGTTGCGTGCCCGCCAGCAGGGGATGGAATTCCTCCACCCGCACGCCCAACAGGTCCCGGAAGGCACCCGGATAGCCTCCTAGCCGCACATGGTCCTTCTCGTCCGCGATGCCACTGAAGTAGCTCACCAGCACGGTGGCACCGGCGGAGGCTGCAGCGGCAATGTTCGCGGCCGCCTCGTCAGTCACCGAGTACAGCGTGCACACCAGCACGAGGTCGTACCCCTCAAGGGAAGCGGACGGGTGCACCATATCCACGGAAGCGCCCCGCAGGAACAGCGACCGGTGGAAGGCCCGCAGGAGGTCAAGATACTTCACGTCGACGCTCGGCTTGGAATCAATTTCACTGGCCCACCACGCCTCGTAATCAAACACGATGGCAACGCGGGACTCCACGCGGGAACCGCGCACCGGAGCCAGCCGCTTCAACGCCGAACCCAGGTCCACCACCTCACGCCACACACGCGTGTCCCGTCCGCCGTGCGGCACCATTGCCGAGTGGAACTTCTCCGAGCCGGCGAAGCTCTGCCGCCACTGGAAAAACATCACAGCATCGGCACCGCGGGCCACGTGGGCCAGCGAGTTGCGCAGCATTTCACCGGGCATCTTGGGCTGGTTGCGCGGCTGCCAGTTGACGGCCGACGTCGAATGTTCCATCAGGATCCACGGGTCACCCCCCGCAATGCCGCGGGTGAGGTCCGCGCTGAACGCGAGTTCGATCTGCCGTTCGGGGTCGGCGGCCACCAGGTAGTGGTCGTTGGCGATGACGTCCAGGTCCTTGGCCCAGTCAAAGTAATCCATGGACTTGGTGGCGCTTGAGGCCATCAGGTTGGTGGTGCACGGCACGCCGGGAGTCACCTCACGCAGGACGGCAACGAGTTCCCGGTAGTAGTCCATCAGCGCCCAGGAGTTGAACCGCTGGAAGTCCAGCTGCTGCCCCGGGTTCAGCGTGGACGGCGCGACGGCGGGCGGCAGGATCTCATCGAACGAGCCGTAGTTCTGGGACCAGAAAGCCGTACCCCAGGATGCGTTGAGGGCATCGATATTCCCGTACCGGCGCTCCAGCCACGACCGGAAGGCGGCGGCATCCTCCTCGCCGTAGAACTCTGAGACGTGGCAGCCCAGTTCATTGTCAACGTGCCAGAGCGCCAGGGCCGGATGGTTCTTGTACCGCTCGGCCAGCTTGCGCGTGATTCCCGTGGCGTACCGGCGGTAGACGGCCGACGACGGCGTGTAGTGCCGCCGCGACCCCGGCCCCAGCACGGTTCCGTCAGCCGTGACCGGCAGGATCTCCGGATGCTTCCGTACCAGCCATGCCGGGGGAGCGGCCGTGGCCGTGGCCAGAGCCACCTTGACGCCAATTCCAGCGAGGTTGTCCATGACCTCGTCGAGCCAGGCGAAGTCGTACGTGCCCTCAGCTGGTTCCAGCAGCGCCCAGGAGAAAATTCCCACGCTGAGGAAGCTCACGCCTGCTTCCTTCATCAGCTCCAGGTCCTCGAGGCGGACGCTGACCGGCCACTGTTCCGGGTTGTAGTCGCCGCCGAAGGCGATGCCTTCGATGTTGTTCCAGACGCTCGCCGGGCTGGAGGTTTCCTGCAAAGTCATGGGACTCCTTTGTCTGCTGGGAAGATGGATGCTGCGTGAAAATCAGATCTTTGGAAAACGCTTGCCCATTTCCGGGAATGCCGATATTGTATCGTTTCAGAAACCGTGTAAGCCAGCTCACTACTCTCGTTGTAGATTCGGGCAATGGGATTGCACACATCGAGCAAGGAGGCTCCCATGATCAACAGAAGGCATTTCCTTACCACCGTAGCCGTCGGCACCGCATCTGCCGCGGCACTGGCGGCTTGTGGAACTGGCTCCAGCTCCTCAGGAGGGGAAACCGGCTCCGCAGAGAAGCCGGTCACCATCAACTACACCTGGTGGGGCAACGACGACCGCGCCGAGCGCACCCGCAAGGCCATTGCCCTGTTCGAGTCGAAGAACCCGGACATCAAGGTCAACGGGAACTTCACCGACTTCGCCGGCTACTGGCAGAAGCGCGCCACCGAAGCCGCCGGCGGCGGCCTGCCGGACGTAATGCAGTGGGACTTGTCCTATCTGCGTGATTACGGCCAGCGCAACCAGCTCCTGGACCTGGGCACCGTCAAGATCAACACGGACGCCTTTGACAAGTCCCTCCTGCCCTCCGGCCAGATCAAGGGCAAGACCTACGGCATCCCCACCAGCACCAACGCCTTCGCCGTCTACTACGATCCTGCCAAGCTGGCATCCCTGGGCGTCGCAGAGCCGGACGGCTCCTGGACCTATAAGGAATTCAACGACTTCCTCACCGAGGTGGGCGCCAAGAGCAACAGCGCCCTCTTCGGCTCCACGGATTACACCGGCGTCTGGTGGATGTTCAACATCTGGCTGCGCCAGAACGGCATCGAAGCCTTCACCGAGGACGGCAAGCTCGGTTTCACCAAGGACGACATGAAGAAATGGTGGAACACCACCGCAGGCCTCCGCGGCACCCCTGCCATCGTTTCTGAAGAGCGCGTCACCCAGCTCGCCCCCAAGTCGCCCTTCGGCTCCAACGTGACCGCCACCGAAGTCACCTGGGACAACTTCATGGCCGGCTACCTCGCAGACAGCGGCGCGAAGGAACTCAAGCTGGTTCCCGTCCCGTCGGATGACAAGGACAACCTGGGCCTGTTCCTGAAGCCGTCCATGCTGATGGTGGCCAGCGCCAAGACCAAGTACAAGGACGCCGCCGCCCGCTTCATCGACTTCATGGTCAACGATCCCGAGGTTGGCCAGATCTTCAAGACCTCCCGCGGTGTTCCGGCGTCGAAGACCCAGCGTGACGGGACTACCTTTGAAGGCACCGACAAGCTCGTGGTGGACTACGAAAAGTCCATCGAGAAGTACCTCAAGGACGCTCCGGAACCGCCCATCGTCGGCTTCGGCACCCTGGAAGCTTCCTTCAAGCGCGTCTCCTCGGACCTGAACTACGGCAAGCTGACCATCGACGGCGCAGCCGACGCATGGTTCAAGGAAGCCGAAGACCTCATCAAGCAGAACGCCTGATCAGGCAGACAGTCTGACCAAGACGTCCACAACTGACGGAATGAACTCGTGACTCAAAGCCCAACACTGAGCAGGCGTTCGACGTCGTCCGCTCCCGCGCTGCGCAAGTCAAGGCAGCGCCGGGCGGACGCCCGCGCCGGCTACACCTTCCTGCTGCCCTGGCTGCTGGGATTCATCGCCCTCACTGTCGGGCCCATGATTTCCTCGCTCTACCTGTCCTTCACCAACTACAACCTGTTCGATCCGCCCAAGTGGATCGGCCTGGACAACTACACCACCCTCTTCCAGGACGAACGGTTCCTGCAGTCGGTGGGCGTGACTGTGGGCTACGTGGTCTTCGGCACCCCGCTGAAGCTCGCCGCAGCACTGGCGGTGGCGATGCTGCTGAACAGCAAGCGCCGCGGCCAGGGTTTCTACCGCTCCGCCTTCTACGCTCCGTCCCTGATCGGTGCGTCGGTGTCCATCGCCATCGTCTGGAAGGCCATGTTCGGCGACAACGGTCCGGTGGACCAGGGCCTTTCGATCTTCGGGATCAACCTGGGCGGCTGGGTGGGCAACCCGGCCATGACCATGCCGATGTTCATCCTCCTGACGGTGTGGCAGTTCGGCGCCCCGATGGTGATCTTCCTGGCCGGCCTGAAGCAGATTCCCAACGATCTCTACGAAGCAGCATCCATGGACGGTGCCGGCCCGGTGCGGAAGTTCTTCAACATCACCTGGCCCATGCTTTCCCCGGTGATCTTCTTCAACCTGCTGATGGAAACCATCCACGCGTTCCAGATCTTCGCCTCGGCCTACATCATCTCCAACGGTGAAGGCGGCCCTGCCGGCTCCACCCTCTTCTACACCCTTTACCTGTACCTGCGGGGCTTCAGCGACTTCCGGATGGGCTACGCCTCCGCGATGGCCTGGCTGCTGGTGATCGTGGTGGGCATTATTACCCTGATCTTCTTCCGCACGTCCAAGTCCTGGGTCCACTACAGCGGTGATGCAAAATGACAACCATGGCAACCCCCACCCAGTCCACCCCGGACGCACAGGTGCCGCACTACAACCCCAAGTCCGAATCGGCCGGGGCCAAGCGCGCCAAGAGCACCCTCTTCCACGTGGTGGCCCTGGCCCTCACGGCTGTGGTCCTGTACCCGGGCTTATGGATGATCGCCTCGTCCTTCAAACCGAACGCCGAGATTGGCGGCGGCAACACGTCGCTGTGGTCGAGCAACTTCAGCTTCGACAACTTCGTCACGGCCATGGAGGGCATCGGCGGCGTCTCCACCCTGCAGTTCTTCACCAACTCGCTGATCCTGGCGATCGGAGCCGTGGTGGGAACCATCCTCTCCGCGTCCGTGTCCGCATATGCCTTCGCAAGGATCAAGTTCCCGGGCCGCAGCATCTTCTTCGGGATGATGATCGCCACCCTGCTCCTGCCGTTCCACGTGGTGATCATCCCGCAGTACATCGTGTTCCAGCAGCTCGGCCTCGTTGACACCTACGTCCCGCTGCTGATCGGCAAGTTCCTCGCCGCCGACGCGTTCTTTGTCTTCCTGATGGTCCAGTTCATGCGCAACCTGCCCGCCGAACTGGACGAGGCTGCACGGATCGACGGCGCCGGGCACGTCCGGATCTTTACCTCCATCATGCTGCCCCTGATGAAGCCGGCCCTGATCTCCACCTCGATCTTCTCCTTCATCTGGAGCTGGAACGACTTCCTGGGCCCGCTGCTCTACCTGAACACGCCGGAAAAGTACCCGCTGCCGCTGGCCCTGCGCCTCTTCGTGGACCAGACCCAGAGCTCGGACTACGGCGCCATGATTGCCATGTCCGTCCTCGCCCTGCTGCCGGTATTGATCTTCTTCCTGGTCTTCCAGCGCTACATCGTCGAAGGCGTCTCCACCCAGGGCCTCAAGGGCTAACGGAAGAATCTAACAGAAAATGAGCGTCATGGACAGCACCACACCCGCCTCCAACCACCATGAACCCGTCCCGGTCAACCGCTTCGCGCTGTTCTCCGAGACCCTCCTGGCCGGGGTGCTGGTACTGGTGCTGTCCATCCCGCTCGTGACGATCCCCGCCGCGTATGCGGCGGGGATCGCCCATCTCGAACGTCACCTCTCCGGCCGCGACGATTCCGTCCGCGGCCTCTGGGATACCTTCAAGGCTGCCCTGCCCGGCAGCTGGAAGCTGGGAATGACGACGGCGGCAGCCGCCGTCGTGATTGTCCTTAACCTTTTGCTCGCTTGGGTGGGGCAGCTTCCCGGCCGGGAAGTGGTGTTGCCTGCCACGCTGGTCCTCGCCGCCGCAGGTGCCGTCCTGCTCCTGCGCACCACCGCCGCCTGGTCGGACTCCGCGGGCCACCACATCTCCGGCGCCGCGGACTCGCGCGCTCTGGCCGGCAGCGCAGACGCCCGCAGGTCCGAAGCCCGCAGCGCCTGGCGCTCTGCCCTCGAAACAGGCCAGGCCGTGTCCGTAAGGGACTGGAGCGGATCCCTCCTGCTGATTGCGGCCCTCATCGGGACAGTGGTGTTCGTCTGGATGCTCGCAGCACTGTTCGTGGTGGTCCCCGGCATCCTGATCCTGGCCTCGGCCGCCGTCAAACTGCGCTCCAGCCGCGCCTGAAGTCTCCAGCTCCAGGCACCCCGGTTCTGTCCGCCACTATTGAGTTGAGTCCGACGTGTCTTCCGACCGCCAACGTTCCCAGCAGTCCCTCCGTCCTTCACAGAACCAGCCCCCGTGGTACCAGCCCCTGACCCAGCGCAATTACCGGATTTTCCTGGTGCTTCTCTTCACCGGCAGCGTTGGGGTGTGGATGCAGCGGCTGGCCCAGGACTGGCTGGTGCTGCAGCTGACCGCCAGCCCCGCCGCAGTGGGTGTGGCTGTTGCCCTGCAATTCCTGCCCATGCTGGTGGTGGGCCCGCTCAGCGGCCTGTTGGTGGACCTCTTCCCCAAACGCCGCATCATGCTGGCCTGCCAGGCCGTTATCGCACTGCTTGCCATGGGACTTGCCGCATGGGCAGCGAGCGGGACCATCACCGTCTGGGCCGTCTACGCCAGCTGCATTGCGCTCGGTATTACGTCGGCCATCAACCAGCCCGCCACAACTGTCTTCGTCAACGAAGTAGTGGGTGACACCGCGCTGCGCCCGGCCATCGGCCTCAACAATGCCATTGGCCAGCTGGGCGCCATGGCCGGACCGGCATTGGCCGGTGTGGTCATTGCCCAGGCCGGATCAGCCGCAGCATTCGCAGCCAACTCCGTGCTGTGCGTGCTGGTCCTGTGCATGATTGCCGCCATCCGCCCCGCCGAGCTGCACCCGAGCACCCCTGCGGCGCGGGGGAGGGGCCAGCTCCTGGCCGGGTTCCGGTACGTCAAGGACCGCCCCTCCCTGCTGCTGATCATCGCGCTGGCCGGGCTGCTGGGGATGTTCGGAATGAACGGTCCCGTGGTGCTGGCAGCCTTTGCAGCACGCGTCTGGCACAACGGCGTTGAAGGGTTCGGCCTTTTCAACACTGTCAGCGCCGTTGGGGCCCTGGCCGGTGCGTTGCTGGCCGCACGCCTGCGGACGCTGGGCCGGAAAGGGATTGTCATGGCGGCCGGCCTCTTTGGGCTGGCCCAATTGGTGGCGGCCCTGATGCCCAACCTCGTCCTCTTCACCGTGATGCTGGTGGTGGTGGGGCTGATGACCCTGTTGTTCCTGACCAGTGCGGCCACCGCCGTCCAGCTCGAGGCAGGGCCGGAGATCCGGGGCCGGGTGATGGCGCTTTACCTGCCGCTGCTGCTGGGCGGACACGCGATGGGCGGGCTGTTGGCCGGCTGGTTAACCGAGCAGTTGGGGGTGCGCCTGGGGCTGGTAGCCACCGGCGCTGGAGGTATCCTGTCCGCCGTCGTCATCGGTTTGCTGCTGTGGCGGAATTCCCGCCGCCTGAGCCGGTGATTCCTTAGGCCGCGCCGCCGGGAGCTGACCAGCCCCCGGCGGTCGGCGCTTTCAGGAAGCCATTCAGGATGCCGGCAGGCTGAACACGTGCGGTGCCGAGGCGGCCCAGGGGAGCCCGAGCTCACTGAACGTGGCGTGCTGCGCGCCCGAGCGCTCGAGGGCGTCCTCGATGCCGGCGACCACGGCGTGGGCCGAATCTCCCTCGCCCTCCCAGTGGACGAATTCTGCGTCAATCGGAGCGGGCAGTGGCGCGGTGCGAATGGCTTCCAGGACGAGCATAAAAGCGCCGCTGTCCAGGAGCGGGCTCAGAAGAGGGGTGCCGTTGCTGCGGTGGGCCAGCAGGTTCTCCGTCAGGTCGTCCCGGCCAAAGACCTCCTCGGTACGGCCCTTCGCCGTCTCAACGGCCAGGCGGTCCTCCGTGTAGTGGAAGACGGCGGTGCCGGCCGAGCCCTGGAACATCACATACGGTTCCACGGATTCCGTGGCACACAGCGTCAGGGCGCACGTGATGGGCAGGCCGCCGCGGGTGCGGATCCTGATCACTGACGTGTCATCGGACTCAATCTGGTTGGCGCGGTACAGCTCGGTTTCGAGCGATGCAATGTCCGCCGTCGTGCGTGCCCCGGCAATCCTCAGTGCGGTTGCCACCGCGTGGGCCAGGGGATTGGTGGCCACGCCGTCCACCACATCCACGCCGTCGATGGTCCGCCTGCCCGCCCACCGGGACCGCTTGTAGTAGGCCCGGTCGCGGACCCAGCGGCCGGTGGCGGAGATGCCCTGCAAGGTTCCGATGGTGCCGTCGGCGAGGAGCTCTTCGATGGCCGCCAGTGCATGCGATCCCAGGCTCTGGAACCCGATCTGCACACTCCGACCGGACGCCGCGGCAGCGTGGACGAGCAGGTTGAAATCCGCAAGCGAGGCGACGGGAGGCTTTTCCAGGTAGAGGTCGGCCGCGGTGGCCAGGGCTGCCAGGCCCAGCGGCGCGTGCGTCTGGATGGGGGTGGCAACAATGATCAGGTCCAGGCCGGTGGTCTCCGCGAGCAGTTCCGTAAGGCCAGGAAAGACATGCGCTGTTTCGGGGACCGAGCCGGCGGCAGGGGGATTGGGATCGGCCACGGCAACAAGATCGACGACGCCGGCGGCCTGGAGGCGTTCAAGGTTACGCAGGTGGTGGGTGCCGAAGCCGTGGACACCTACCAGCGCCACCTTGGCTGCAGGTCGACCGCCCGGTCCGGGCGAAGATTCGCCTGCCGACGCTGCGTTGGCCGCAGGGCTTTGAGGTCCGGTTGCAGGAGTATCCCCGCTGGCCTGGGTCCCGGCGTCTGTGGCGGTTGGTGTTCCCATGGTGCTCCATTCGGCCCCGGAGGGCTGCTTTTTCCCGGCGCGAGGCCTCAGGTGGGCAAGCGCTTTCCAGATTCAAGTGTGAAGCACAGACGCCCTTCGCGTCCAGTAATGTAACGATTCAAAAAGCTATGCTGTCGAAACCGGACCCGGGGTTCCGGGCAGCCGCAGTGCAGCTGGTGAATGTTTTGCAGTGTGGAGGTGCGCTCAGGCCACGGCTTCGAGCGACAACTCTTTCACCGCCACCTGCAGGGCTTCCATGTCGAACCACTTGGCGGGCATGATCTCGTGGATAAACGCATCAAAATCAAAGGGGTGGCAGTGCCCTCCGTGGTTCCAGTAGAGAACCCACAGATCGATCAGGCCAAGATCCTTCCGCTGCAGCAGGGCTCTGGCGGTGTGCCGCAGGTCTTCCATAGCCAATCCTTGCTTCTGCTCCCCCCGGCCCACAAGAGCAGTAACGGGGTTGACCGAAAGAGATTTGGCTTGGAGCCTATTGGCCCTGGGTCGGGACCGGGGCCAGGGCCTCAGCCTGTGCCGTAACGCCGGCTATCACCTGCTTCAGCTGTCCCGCGCTGCTCTGGATGCTGGTACCGGCATCAACCGGAATAAAGCCGGGGTACCAGGGCAGTCCGGTGTACCCCATCCGGAACTTCTCGAGGTCCCCAAGGTTCTCTTGGTCCTCGCCCCGCAACATGATCCGTTCATGAGCCTGCTCCGCTGTGATGTCGAAGTAGGCCACTGCCTGCGCCTGCGGAAGCAGCCGCAACAGCGTTGAGAGCGCACGGCTGCGGCGGATTCCCCGGGCTTTCCGCAGCGCCAGCTGGCAGTAGAGGTGCCTGTCCATGATGACAACGCCGTCGAACCGAGCCGCCCGCAGATGGTTGAGCAGGACGTTGAAGACCCGGACCGTGGTCTCCAGGACATCGGCAAGGTGGACGGGCAGGGGCACATTGAAACGCTGCGCAAGGGCCAGGATGCTTTTCCTGCCCGAGTAGTTCCCCAGCACCAGTATCGGAGTGTCCGGAAGCAGCTTCTCCACTTCCTTGGCAGCCGTCGACTTGCCGGCGCCATCGATTCCCAGCAGGACAATGAGTGCCTGTTCCGGTTTGGCGCGATGTGTCATGTTTCCTTCATACCGTCCAGGCCTGTGGCTTCTGTTCATGAAGCCGGGGGAAAGGCTGTGAGTGCGCTTGTAACGGCGCTGGGGTCTAAGTTGGTTCCGGGAGTCAAAGCAGGAGCAGAACTGGGGGAGCCTGCAAACGGAGGGAGAGCAGGGCATGGAGCCAGTAACGGTCGACGGCGGCAAGGGCACCGTGGAATTGCGTCCCGACGGCGTGATCCACCTTATCTGGGAACCGAAAGTCCGGATAGAACAACAGGACGCCGCGGCGGCTATGGCAGCGGTGAACGACATAGCGGGGGATGCCACCTACCCCATGCTGGTGGACATGGCCACCACCGAATCAGTCACCAGGGCGGCACGGTCCGTTTTTTCGATTCCATGCGCCGCGCACCGGATCGCCCTCCTGGGCGCCAGCCCTGTGGACCGGATCCTGGCGAACTTCTTCCTGGGTGTCCACGTCCCGCCCTGTC
>NZ_VHIJ01000004.1:13970-44131 GCF_006680095.1 Pseudarthrobacter sp. B4EP4b
CGTCCCGCCCTGTCCCACCCGCTTCTTCACGTCCCGGACCGAGTCGATGATCTGGCTGCGGCAGGAGAACGAGTAACCCACGGGCCATGGATCAGTTCGCTGACGGCGTCCCGGTGCTCTGCCTGACCACCAGTTCCGGCGTGAAGATGACTGCACGGTGCCGGGGATGCTGGGCTTCGACCTCTTCGGCCAGGAGCTCGATGGCTGTCCGGCCCAGGGCCTCGGTAGGCTGCCGGATGGAGGACAAGGGCACTACCGCGGAAACGGCGAAGTCGATGTCGTCGTAGCCGATCAAGGCAATGTCCTCCGGAATCCTGAGGGTGTGCGTCATGGTCAGTGACTGCATGATCCCCAGCGCCAGAAGATCGTTCGCGCAGAAGATCCCGTCCGGCAGGTCCTCCCGGTCCCGCTCCACCAGGGTGTTGCCCACGCTGCGTCCGGCCAGGACTGTCATGCCCTCGGACACCAGCACTTCCAGGGTGGCGTCCGGCTCCTCCTTCACAGCGCGCCTGGCGCCCTGCAGCCGGTCCGCCACCTGGCGAATGGAGGTTGAGCCGCCCACAAAGGCGAGCCGACGGCGGCCGGTGTCCAGAAGGTGCCGGGCAGCGAGGTACCCGCCGGCGTCGTCGTCAACTGCTACTGAACTGAACTTTTCCTCGTCCGCCAGCCGGTCCACCAGGACTGTTGGCACCCCGCGCTCGCGAAGGAGGTCCAGGCGCTCGGTAACATCGCCGACGGGCGAGATGAGCAGGCCCTGGACGCGTTGCTCCTGGAAAAGGTCGATGTAGTTTGCCTCGCGGCCGGCATCGTGGCCGCTGTCTCCCAGCAGTACGGCACTGCCCTGGAGGGCGGCCGCATCCTCGGCTGCCCGCACCACTGAAGTGAAGAAAGGGTTGCCAACGTCCAGGACGATCAAGCCGATGGTCCGGCTGTGGCCGGCACGCAGCTGGCGGGCAGCGTCATTGCGGACGAAGCCCAGCTCGTCGATGGCCCGCAGCACCCGCTCCTTGGTCCGTTCCGAGACCCTGTCCGGGTAGTTCAGCACATTCGAAACAGTGCCCACCGCCACGCTGGCATGGTTGGCTACGTCCTTGATGCTGGCTGTGCGGTTCATGATTCTCCGTGCTGACGGTCCGAGTGCCTGTGCGTCCGGCGGTACTGCTGAAGAAGTGGGCCCGGATTGCTTGACACCTGCTCAGGTACAAGAGTACTTTGAATCGTAACAATGAAACGATTCAAAGATGCAATAGTTCAGGAGAGTTTCCCATGAGGGTGTGTTTCCGGTCGTCGGTCCAGCCGGCGCTGATGGACGAGTACCGCCGGCGGCATGCCGCCGTGTGGCCGGAAATGCTCCGCGCCCTGAAGGACGCCGGCTGGAACAACTACTCCCTCTTCCTTGCAGAGGACGGGCTCCTGATCGGCTACCTCGAGTGCGACGACTTCGACGCCGTCCGCGCCAGGATGGCCCTGGCCGACGTGAACGCCCGCTGGCAGGCGGAAATGGCCACACTCTTCGAGAACACCGACCAGGCGCCCGATGAGGGGTTCCAGGTACTCGAGGAAGTCTTCAACCTGGACAGCCAGCTCGCGGCGGCGGAAGCAACCGCCGGCTGAGGCAACCTGCGGCTCCAGCAGCGGGCCCGGAGCATTGCCGCACGGCCAACCATGCTGCACCACACCAAGACTCTCAACAAGACCACACACCAAGACACCGGAAAGAACCACCATCATGAATGACGTAGCAACGGCGCTGGGCAGGCTCGAGGAGCTTGCCATCGAGGTCCCTTCGTGGGCCTATGGAAATTCAGGCACGCGGTTCAAGGTGTTCGGCACGCCCGGCACCCCGCGTACCGTCCAGGAGAAACTGGCGGATGCCGCCAAGGTCCATGAACTGACCGGCCTGGCCCCCACCGTTGCGCTCCACATTCCGTGGGACAAGGTGGATGACTACGCCGCCCTGAAGGAGTACGCGGCCGGCCTGGGTGTGGGCCTGGGAACCATCAACTCCAACACCTTCCAGGATGACGAGTACAAGTTCGGTTCGCTGACATCCTCCAACGAAGCGGTGCGCCGCCGCGCCATCGACCACCACCTGGACTGCATCGAGAGCATGCACGCCACGGGCTCGAAGGACCTGAAGATCTGGCTGGCGGACGGCACCAACTACCCGGGCCAGGACGATATCCGCGGCCGCCAGGACCGCCTGGCCGAATCCCTCCAGGAGATCTATGCGGCCCTGGGTGCTGAGCAGCGCCTGGTGCTGGAGTACAAGTTCTTCGAGCCGGCTTTATACCACACCGATGTACCAGACTGGGGCACCTCCTATGCACAGACTTTGGCGCTGGGCGAGAAGGCGTTCGTCTGCCTGGACACCGGCCACCACGCGCCGGGCACCAACATCGAGTTCATCGTGATGCAGCTGCTGCGCCTGGGCAAGCTGGGTTCCTTCGACTTCAACTCGCGCTTCTATGCCGACGACGACCTCATCGTGGGCGCGGCTGATCCGTTCCAGCTCTTCCGCATCATGCACGAGGTGATCCGCGGCGGCGGCTTCGGCAAGGATTCGGGCGTTGCCCTCATGCTGGACCAGTGCCACAACCTGGAGGAGAAGATTCCGGGCCAGATCCGCTCGGTCCTGAACGTCCAGGAAATGACCGCCCGGGCCCTGATGGTGGACACCGCAGCCCTGGCCGAAGCCCAGCGCGCCGGTGATGTCCTGGCTGCCAACGGCATCTTCAACGATGCCTTCTACACCGACGTCAGGCCCGTCCTGGCCGAATGGCGTGAATCCCGCGGGCTGCCCGCGGACCCGCTGGCTGCGTTCAAGGCCAGCGGCTACCAGAAGAAGATCAACGAGGACCGCGTAGGCGGCCAGCAAGCCGGATGGGGCGCCTAACCAGCTATGAGCACCAATAAGACTGTTGAAGACCTGATTTCCCGTTCCAACCGCCTGGGTGCGGACAAGCGGAACACCAACTTTGCCGGCGGCAACACCTCCGCCAAGGGCACCGAGAAGGACCCGGTCACGGGCGAGGACGTCCAGCTGCTCTGGGTGAAGGGCTCCGGCGGGGACCTCGGCACCTTGAGGGCCGAAAACCTTGCGGTGCTGCGCCTGGACCGTTTGAACGCGCTGAAGAACGTCTACCCCGGTGTTGAGCGGGAAGACGAAATGGTGGCCGCCTTCGATTACTGCCTGCACGGCAAGGGCGGTGCCGCACCGTCGATCGACACCGCCATGCACGGCCTGGTGGACGCCGCTCACGTGGACCACCTACACCCGGACTCCGGCATCGCCATTGCCACCGCTGTGGACGGCGAGGCGCTGACCACCAAGATCTTCGGCAACAAGGTGGTCTGGGTGCCCTGGCGCCGTCCCGGGTTCCAGCTTGGCCTGGACATCGCCGCGATCAAGGAAGCCAACCCGCAGGCCATCGGCACCATCCTGGGCGGCCACGGCATTACTGCCTGGGGCGCCACCAGCGAAGAAGCAGAGCAGAACTCGCTGTGGATTATCGAGCAGGCCGAGAAGTACATCAAGGACAACGGCAAAGCCGAGCCCTTCGGACCCAAGCTCCCCGGCTACGCAGCCCTGCCGGAGGCAGAGCGGAAAGCCAAGGCCGCAGCGCTGGCACCCGTGATCCGCGGCCTGGCCTCCACGGACAAGCCGCAGCTGGGGCACTTCAGCGATGACGCCGTCGTCCTGGACTTCCTCGAAGCCGCCGAGCACCCGCGCCTGGGCGCCCTGGGCACGTCCTGCCCGGACCACTTCCTGCGCACCAAGGTCAAGCCGCTGATCCTGGACCTGCCCGCCGACGCCTCGGTCGTGGACTCCATTGCCAGGCTGCACGAACTGCACGCCGACTACCGCGAGGACTACCAGGCCTACTACGACCGCCACGCGGACGCTGACAGCCCGGCGCTGCGCGGTGCGGACCCGGCCATCGTGCTGGTGCCCGGCGTGGGCATGTTCTCCTTCGGCGCCAACAAGCAGACCGCCCGGGTTGCCGGCGAGTTCTACATCAACGCCATCAACGTGATGCGCGGCGCCGAGGCGATCTCCATCTACGCCCCGATCGAGGAATCCGAGAAGTTCCGGATCGAGTACTGGGCTCTGGAAGAAGCCAAGCTGGCCCGGATGCCCAAGCCCAAATCCCATGCCACCCGGATCGCCCTGGTGACCGGCGCGGCGTCGGGCATTGGCAAGGCCATTGCCACCCGCCTCGCTGCTGAAGGCGCGTGCGTGGTCATCGCCGACCTGAACCTGGAGAACGCCGAGAAGGTGGCCGAAGAGCTTGGCGGCCCGGACGTTGCCATCGGTGTCCAGGCCGACGTCACGGACGAGGCCCAGGTCGCAGCCGCGGTCGATGCCGCTGTCCTGGCGTTTGGCGGCGTGGACCTGGTGGTCAACAACGCCGGCCTGTCCATCTCCAAGCCGCTGCTGGAAACCACCGAAAAGGACTGGGACCTGCAGCACAACGTCATGGCCAAGGGCTCGTTCCTGGTGGCCAAGGCAGCAGCCAAGGTGATGATCGCGCAGGGCCTGGGCGGAGACATCATCTACATCTCCTCCAAGAACTCCGTGTTCGCCGGACCCAACAACATCGCCTACTCCGCCACCAAGGCAGACCAGGCGCACCAGGTGCGCCTGCTCGCCGCCGAACTGGGCGAGCACGGCATCCGCGTCAACGGCATCAACCCCGACGGCGTGGTCCGCGGCTCCGGCATCTTCGCCGGCGGCTGGGGCGCCAAGCGCGCCGCCGTGTACGGCGTGGACGAGGAAAAACTGGGCGAGTACTACGCCCAGCGGACCCTGCTCAAGCGCGAAGTCCTGCCCGAGCACGTGGCCAACGCCGCCGCCGTCCTTACCAGCAACGAACTGTCCCACACCACCGGCCTGCACATCCCCGTGGACGCCGGAGTGGCCGCAGCCTTCCTGCGATGAGCACCGAACGCACCACCGAAACTGCCCCGGCCCAGGCCGGGGCAGTTTCCGCCGCGGCCGCCGCTAAGGCTGTTGCCGGCAGTGTCTTCGCCGCTGTCGATATCGGCGCCTCCTCCGGCCGGGTCATCCTGGGCCGGGTCATCGAAGGCGGCGGCGTCGAAGGCAGCGGCGGTGAAGCCGGCGTGCAGCTCGAGGTGGTCCACCGCTTCCCCAACGGCGTGGTGGAGATCGACGGCGGCCTCCGCTGGGACTTCCATGCCCTCTTTGCTGAGGTGCTCAAGGGGCTTTCAGCGGCGGCGACAGTCGCTGCGGTACAGGGCGAACGTGTGGCCAGCATCGGCATCGACACCTGGGCGGTGGACTACGGCCTGGTCAACAAGGCCGGGGAGCTCACAGCCCAGCCGTTCAGCTACCGGGACGATCGCAGCCGCGCCGCCGTCGAGCCCGTGCACCGGAAACTGGACCCTGCGCGCCTTTACGCCACCACCGGGCTGCAGTTCCTGCAGTTCAACACCATCTACCAGCTGGCCAGCGAGCCGGACCTGGATGGCGTGCAGGCGCTCCTGATCCCGGACCTGATCGCGTTCCTCCTCACGGGGCAGCGCCGCACGGAAGCCACCAATGCCTCCACCACCGGACTGTTCGACGCCGTGGCGGGGGAGTGGGCCACCGAGTTCCTCACCGCGCTGGGCCTGAGGAAGGACCTGTTCCCGCCGCTGGTCCAGCCGGGCGAAACTGTGGGCACGCTCCTGCCTGCCATCGCCGCGCAGGTGGGGCTGCCGCAGGACACGAAGGTGGTGGCGGTCGGCTCGCACGACACCGCCTCAGCTGTCGCCGCCGTCCCCGCGACAGCGGATGACGGAGAGGAGGACTTTGCCTACATTTCCTCCGGCACCTGGTCCCTGGTGGGGCTGGAACTGAAGCATCCGGTGCTCACCGAGGCCAGCCGCGAAGCGAACTTCACCAACGAGCGCGGCGTGGACGGAACCATCCGCTACCTGCGCAACATGGGCGGGCTCTGGCTCCTCAGTGAATGCCAGCGGACCTGGGCGGCCGAAGGGTTCAACCTCGAACTTCCGGGCCTGCTGGATGCGGCGGCTGCGCTGCCGCCGGGAGGCCCGCAGATCAACGCGGACGGTCCCTACTTCATCGCCCCGGACAACATGCCGGACCGGATCCGGGCAGCCGTCCGCCGCACAGGTGAGGTCCTACCCAACGATCCGGCAGCCATCACCCGGTGCATCATGGACAGCCTCGCGGCCGGCTATGCACGCACCCTCCGGGATGCCGAACGGCTCGCCGACAGGTCCGTGGACGTGGTTCACGTGGTGGGCGGCGGTTCCCAGAACCGCCTGCTCTGCCAGCTCACCGCCGACGCCACCGGCAAAAGGGTGATCGCGGGACCAGTGGAAGCGACGGCGTTGGGGAACGTCCTGGTTCAGGCGCGAGCGGCTGGGACTGTGGACGGTGGGCTCGGGGAACTCCGTGCCCTGGTGGCGGCCAGCAGCCCGCTGCAGGTTTTTGTCCCTGAACTCTCGCGGCTGTAGATGGTGTTCAGTGCGTGGCCTGCCCTGTCCTTGTGCACCGGACGGCCCTAGGATCTGGACCTACGTCCGCTGAACACCTGCTTGCGGGAGCTGGCGCGGCCAAGGAGATCGAGGCCTACCGGTTCAACAACCACGAAGGCGGCAAGGAGCACCACTGGGTCAGGCAACTGCTGTTTCTCCGCAAGATTGTGGGGTAAGTTCCTTTGAGCGGGATGAGAAAACGGTTTCTCGTTCCGCCGGAACCAAGGAACCAATGAAGAAACTCAGCAGGCTCAGCGTGTTCGGCTATGGGGCCGGCGACGCCGCCAACAGCATGATCATCAGTACCGGGAACATGTTCCTGCTTGTCTACTACACGGACGTTGCGGGGATCGGGGCAGCAGCTGCAGGAACCCTGCTGCTGGTGGCGCGGATTTTCAACGCCTTCACAGACATCGCCGCCGGGCGGATCGTGGACCGCGTACACAGCCGGCGCTGGGGTAAATTCCGGCCGTTCCTGGTGTTTGGCTTCATTCCCCTGCTGCTGAGTGTGGCGGTGTTCCATGTTCCGGACGTGGATCCGTCACTGAAGCTGCTCTACGCTTACTGCATCTACGGCCTGGTCTGCATCGCGTACAGCATGGTCAACGTGCCCTACGGGTGCCTGGTGGGTGCAATGACCCAGGATGCCAAGGACCGCGCGCGGCTCGGCGGGGCAAGGACCATGGGCGGCCTGTCAGTGGGCGCCACGCTCGGATTCTTCATTGCACCGCTCCTCGGCGCCGGCCAGGACATGCAGCAGATCTTCACCTGGCTGACCCTGGCCTTCGCCGTTGTTGGCTCCGGGCTGTATGTCCTGACCGGCACAGTGTGCGTTGAACGGGTCGCCGGGAGCATCCCCAAAATCACCCTCGGCCAAAGCATCGCAGCCCTGAAAGCCAACACACCGCTGGTGATCCTGTGCCTGAGCTCCATCCTCTTCGTCACCGGCACGTCCGCCACCGGTGCCGCCCAGTTCTACTACCTCCGTGACGTGCTGTCCCGGATGGACCTGTTCCCGGTGATGGCAGGTGCCCAGGTGGTCATTACCCTCACATTGGCTGTGTTGCTGCCGCGGCCCGTGACGCGGTGGGGCAAGCGTGCGGTGTACATCACCGGCGGCGGGCTGGGCGTGGTGGGCGGCGCACTGGTTTTCCTGGCGCCGCAGGACGCGCCGTTGCTGGGCCTGGCGGGCCTCGTGCTGGGACTCCTGGCATCAGCTTCGGTCAGCATCCTCACCTGGGCCCTGATCGCCGACACCGTGGAATACGGGGAGTGGAAAACCGGCGTCCGGGTGCAGGGCATCAACTACGCACTTCTCGCTGCCACCCGGAAGCTCGGGATGGGATTCGGCGGCGGACTGGTGGCCTTCTCGCTGGCATGGGGCGGCTACGTTTCGGGCACGGCCGAGCAGTCCGATGCAGCCACCCTCGCCATCCGGGCCGCGGCGGGACTGCTGCCGGGGGCCCTGGTGCTGGCCGCCGTCGCCATCATGTACTGGTACCGCCTGACGGACCAGAAGCACGCGGAACTGGTGGCCAGCCTGTCCCGTGACGCGGCGTAACACTTTTGCGGTGCGGCCGCTGGGCGGTTATGGTTCATGGCATGACAAACCGTTGGTATGCGTATTTTTCGTTGGCTCTGGAGGGGCCCGCGTCTAACTGACACGCATCCAACTTTCCTTCAGAGCCAACAGGGCAGAGATTATTCTCTGCCCTTCGCCGTTTCTCCGGCGGGTTCTGAACTGGGCCCGCTTCCCATCTGGAACAGGACCCACAATGAGCACCGCAACAGCCCCCGCACACACCGGCACTCCCCGCAATGAAGCCGTGGCCAAGTCCACGTCCAACCTGCGCGTCAGCGAATTCACTGCCCTGCCCACCCCGCAGGACCTCATCGCGGAGTTGCCGCTGGCACCCGAGGCGGCAGGCGTCGTCGAACGCGGACGCGATGAAGTACGCGCCATCATGGACGGCCTGGACGACCGCCTGCTGGTGATTGTGGGGCCCTGCTCCATCCACGATCCCAAGGCCGGGCTGGAATACGCCCGCCGGCTGGTCAGCCAGGCCGAAAAGCACAAGGAAGACCTGCTGATCGTCATGCGGACCTACTTCGAAAAGCCCCGCACCACGGTGGGCTGGAAGGGCCTGATCAACGATCCGCGCCTGGACGGCAGCCACGACATGGTCACCGGCCTGCGCACCGCACGGCATTTCCTCCAGCAGGTCACCGCGCTGGGGCTGCCCACTGCCACCGAATTCCTCGAGCCCATCAGCCCGCAGTACATGGCCGACCTGATCTCCTGGGGCGCCATCGGCGCCCGCACCACCGAAAGCCAGATCCACCGGCAGCTGGCCTCCGGCCTGTCCATGCCGATCGGCTTCAAAAACGGGACCGACGGCGATCTCCAGGTGGCCGTCGACGCCTGCGGAGCCGCCGCGGCAGCCCAGTCCTTCCTGGGCATTGACGGCGACGGCCGGGCAGCCCTGGTGGCCACCGCCGGAAACCCGGACACCCACGTCATCCTCCGCGGCGGCCGCAAGGGGCCCAACTACTCGGCTGCCGACGTCGAAAGTGCCTCCGCCAAACTCGCCGGCAAGCAGCTGAACCCGCGCCTCATCGTGGATGCCAGCCACGCCAACAGCGGCAAGAGCCACCACCGCCAGGCCGAAGTGGCACTGGAAATCGGAGCCCAGCTCGAGGACGGCGGCACCTCTGCGCAGGCCATCGCCGGCGTGATGCTTGAAAGCTTCCTGGTAGGCGGCGCCCAGAACCTCGATGTCGCCGAGCACGCGGCCGGCCGGTCGGAGCTGGTGTACGGGCAGAGCGTGACAGACGCCTGCATGGAATGGGACGTTTCCGTGTCCGTGCTGGACCAGCTGGCCGCCTCTGCCCGCAAGCGCCGGGCGGTCAATTAGGGGGCGAAATAGGGGAGCACACTACTTTCACATTGGCCACAGGAACATCTAGAGTATCTAGAAGGTGGTTGGTGGATGGCTCAGCATCGGAACACCGCATTGGCACGTACCTGGGGTCACTGTTGTCCATCCGTCAGCAAAGGAAAATAGGGAAATGTCGGCAGAACAGAACTTCTCCAACTCGAAGTTCCTGACCGTGGCTGAAGTAGCCCAGGTCATGCGCGTCTCCAAAATGACCGTCTACCGGCTGGTCCACGCCGGCGAGATGCCCGCGGTGCGGTTCGGCCGCTCGTACCGGGTGCCTGAGAACGCCGTGGAGCAGTACCTCAAAGGCGCTGTGGTGGACGGCCACACCGAAACCGCCTGACGCCGTTACGCCGCAAAGCCCTGTTCCGGCCGGTCGTTTCGGCCGGTCGGGGCCACTCCGGTCAGAAGCCGCCCCGGATAGGCGGTACCCTGTTAAGGAACGTTTTACGTCATTGTAAGAATCTGTCAGTTGTTCAGTTCGTAGCTCTGTCCACGAACATTTTCCATCAGACAGGTACTGCATCTAGTTTGTAAGGAACTTTCGTGGGTTCAGTTATTAAGAAGCGTCGCAAGCGTATGGCCAAGAAGAAGCACCGCAAGCTGCTTCGCAAGACTCGTCACCAGCGCCGCAACAAGAAGTAGAGATACTTCGAACTGCGTGGAAATGCCCGCCGCCTTCCGAGGTGGCGGGCATTTTTGTTTTCCTGTTGGTTCGTCCCGGTCTTGTTCGCAGATCCTGACCGTCAAGGTTCGGATCCGCGGACAAGCCTATGATTCGACGGACTCTTGCGTGCGGGTTCTTACGCCCGCGGCCCGCGGATCCGGGCGAAGCCTTTCCAGAGTCCGTAGACGGCGCCGCACACCGTGGCGGCCTTGAGGCCGAGGGTTGCCGCCCGCCGGCCTGCGCGGAAGTCGTAAACGGGCCAGTTGTGGTCGCGGGCGTGGCGGCGCAGGCGGGCGTCGGGATTGATGGCCACCGGGTGGCCCACCAGGGTCAGCAAAGGGATGTCGTTGTAGGAGTCGCTGTAGGCCCAGCACCGCTTCAGGTCCAGCTCCTCAGCATCGGCGAGCTCCTGGACTGCCACGGCCTTGGCGGAGCCGTGCAGGATGTCTCCCACGAGCCGTCCCGTGTACATGCCTTCGAACACTTCACCCACGGTGCCCAGCGCTCCGGTGAGTCCCAGCCGGGTGGAGATCACGGTGGCCACCTCGATTGGGGTGGCCGTTACAAGCCACACGCGCCGCCCCACCCGCAGGTGCTGCTCGGCGAGTGCCTTGGCGCCGGGCCAGATCCTGGAGACGATCATCTCGTCGTAGACTTCCTCGCCCAGCGCCTTGATGTCATCCACGGTAATGCCCGCGGCCAGGGTGAGGGCGGAATCGCGGACCGCGTGGACGTCGTCCATGTTTTCGCCGCGGGCCACAAACTTGAACTGCTTCCAGGCGAAGCCGGCTGCCTGGGTAAGGGTGAAGGCCCCGCGCTGGTGCATCTTCCGGGCCACGTGAAACAGGCTGGCACCGCGCATAAGGGTGTTGTCCACATCGAAGAACGCCGCCTCGCCGGGCTGCGGCGCAGCAACCGGCTTGGTGACTACGGCGACGTACTTCTCCTCGGGCATGGAGTCGAGTCTAGTCAATCGGCTGGCAGGACGGCGTCGGCGTCCCCTGGCACCATGAACGGGGATACGGTTAAGCCATGGCTACACCCCGCGTCGTCCTGATAACCAAAGCTGACTGCCACCTTTGCGAGGAAGCGCGCGACGCCGTGGGGCGGGTTACGGCCTCATTGGGCCTTGAGTGGACCGAAGAGTTGGTGGACAACCAGCCGGACCTGCGGGAGCGGTACGCCGAGGAGATCCCGGTGGTGCTGGTGGACGGTGTGCAGCGCGATTTCTGGAAGATCGACGAGATCCGGCTGGAACGCGTCCTCCAGCGGGCCATGGCACAGTAGGGGAGCAGTACCGGTGATGGCGCGTGCATCGTGGCTTCCTGCTTTGTTTCTCCCTGCTTTGTTGGCTCCGGCGGGAGGGCTCTAGAGTGGAGTCACAACGCGATGCGAGGGAGGGGCTGGTGGCTTCGCTGGATTCAACCCCCCAGGCTGTCCCGGATCTCCCGGACACCACGGGCACGCCGGCTAAACAGATTCCGCCCGCTGCGGTGGCCCGGCTGACGCTTTATTTGCGCGCCCTGAATACCCTGCTGGCCGAGGGGGTGGAGCGGGTCTCCTCTGAATCGCTCGCCGAAGCCTCCGGCGTCAGCTCCGCGACCTTGCGCAAGGACCTGTCCCACGTGGGCTCCTACGGCACCCGGGGCGTGGGTTACGAAGTCCAGTACCTGAGCCGGCACATCGCGGCGGCCCTGGGGCTGACCCATGACTGGAAGGTCGCAATCGTTGGCGCCGGCAACCTCGGCAAGGCCCTGGCCCGGTACGGCGGCTTCGAATCCCGGGGCTTCGACGTGGTGGCTATTTTTGACGCCGACCAGATGGTGGTGGGCAACGAAGTGGGCTGGCTGCGGGTCAGCGACGTGGCGGACATGGAGACCGTCCTGCACCGGACAGGGGCCAACATGGTGGTGCTGGCACTGCCGGCCGCAGTGGCGCAGGACGTCTGCGACCGGGTGGTGGCTGCGGGGGTGCACAGCATCCTGAGCTTCGCCCCCGTGATGCTCCAGGTGCCGGAAGGGGTCAATCTCCGCAAGGTGGACATGGCCACCGAACTGCAGATCCTGGCCTACCACGCACAACGGGCGCAGGCCCCGGGGCAGACTGCCTGATTTCTCCGGCAGTTCCGGGACCCACGCCCGCAGGTGTGGAAATGCGCTTGCTTACCGGCCGTAGGGGTTGCCCAGGCCGCCGCCGTAAGGGTTGGCAAAGGGCTGCTGCTTCCGGAAGTACGGAGCAGATGCCGGCAGGTACAGCAGGACGATGGCGGCGATCCCCAGGAGGGTGCCCAGGGTGCCCAGCGTAGGAACGCCGAACAGGCCGAAGATGGACAGGGCGGCGAACACTGTGCCCAGGATGCGGGCCCAGTTCTTGCCCTTCCGGATGAAGAACGCCACCAGCAGGTACAGGCCGGCGCCGATGATGGCGAATACCACCAGCGTGCCGGCTATAACACCCTTGATGTCCTCGTAGGTGACCCCGGCTCCGGTGCCTTCCACCTGCTGCTCGAAGGTCTGGCGGAACATCGGGTCATCCAGCTGGGTGAGGCCGGTAAGCATTGCGATGACGAAAATCGCCGCGGAGGCGATCAGCAGCCAGAAGGAAATATTGACCAGCTGCGGCACACCGGTGCTCCCCGTGGCCTGCGGCTGCTCGGAGGGGTACTGGGCGTACGAGGACTGGCCGTAGGGCTGCTGGCCATACGGCTGCTGTCCGTAGCCCGGCGCCTGCGGCGGGTTCTGGCCATACTGCGGCGCGTTCTGCCCGTATTGGGGTGCGTTTTGCCCATCCTGCGGTGCGCCGGACTGCCCGTACTGCGGTGCGTTTTGCCCGAACTGGGGCGGGTTCTGGCCGGACTGCTGGCCGTATTGCGGTGCGTTTTCACCGTAGCGCGGCTGCTGGTTGCCCTGCTCGGGTTCGTTGGGCACGGGAGGCGGGACGGGAGGATTACTCATGAGCTGTCCTTTTGCATGTCGGGATCCTGGTGGGCTGCCGGGATTCGGTCCTGCGCCCTACCCCCAGCATGGCTTAAGTCCACCGTACCCCCGGACCAGCCGCTTGGGGGTCATTCGAAGGAGGTATTCCGCCCGCCGATCCGCGGGTTCACGTGCTGGAAATGCGGTGGCCCGTCCCGCCGCTCAGCTGTTGCCGCTCCTGCTGCCTGCAGCGGCGAACCATGCCTGTGACCGGGGCAGCCACAGCAGGACCGCTGCGACAAGGCTGATGAGGAAGCCTGCCCAGTTGCCGCCCTGTCCCACGCGCATGGCCAGGTTGGCCAAGGCAAGGACCAGGGTGACGGCCGTCAGGATGGTGAGGGCCAGCCGGGCCCACTGCCTGCCTGCCTTCATCCGCAACGCGAAGATGATCTGCGAGGTGCCCACCGCGGCCGCCAACAGCATCAGCAACAGGACCCCGAGGGCCGCGCCGGGTGCTGCGGCAAAGAGGGTCAGTGAGGCCAGCACGCCGAGCAGTCCGCCGAGCAGGCCGAGGATGCCGCCCACGAACCAGATCCAGAAGGAGACCTTGAGTTCGGTGGGAAGGCCGGCCACCGAGAACATCGCGGCGAAACCGGTGCGGGGCCTGGCATCCTCAAAGTTGCTCATTGCCCTCACTGTAGCCGCGCCCCGGGTTTTATTAGCCCTGCGGCGGGCCCGTGAGCGCTGTGACTTCACGGTTCGTGGCGCAGGGACTGTCCCTGCGCAACGAATTCCGGCTTCACGGCGCAGGGCGGGACAAAGGGCGGCACGACTTAAAAAGGAAACCCCGGCACTGGCCGAAGCCGGTGCCGGGGTTTTTCGTTCAGTCCGGGTTCTTCAAGTGAAGAAACCTGACCGTTGAAGAATTAGGCTGCGGGAGCGATGAAGGCGAGTTCGAGGTTGATGGCAACCTTGTCGCTGACCAGGACGCCGCCGGTCTCAAGGACAGCGTTCCAAGTCAGGCCGAAGTCCTTGCGGCTGATGGTTGTCTCGGCCGATACGCCGGCGCGGGTGTTGCCGAAGGGGTCAACGGCCACGCCGTTGAACTCGGTCTCGAGGGTGACGGGGCGGGTGACACCCTTGATGGTGAGGTCGCCGGTCAGTTCGTAGCTGTTGCCCTTGGCTACCAGGCCGTTGGAGACGAAGGAGATTTCAGGGAACTTCTCCACGTCGAAGAAGTCTTCGCCCTTGACGTGGCCGTCGCGGTTGGCGTCTCCGGAATCGAAGCTGGCGGTGTTGATGGTGGCGCTGATCTTGGCGTCAGCCACGTCACCGGGAAGGTCCAGGGTGGCGGCGGCTTCCGTGAACTGGCCGCGGACCTTGCTTATGCCTGCGTGGCGGACGGTGAAGCCGATCTCGCTGTGGGAGTTGTCGAGGGTCCAGGTGCCGGTGGTGACGTCTGCGGGAAGTGCCATGATGATGCTCCTTGTGTGTGCTTGCCTGTTAAGGGTCGTGCCGTTGAAGCTTCATAAGTTGAAGTCTCAACTAACTGCTGCATCTACTATAAACATGCATTTGCATCTTTTGTTCCCGCTCGCGGAACATTTCTTCATAAACTTCAGTTCTACTGGATGTAGAAGATTTCGGATCGCACGCCATCTTTGAGAAACTGGTAAACATGCCCCAAGCCACTGTCCATCTGCTCCGCCATGGCGAGGTACACAATCCCGACGGCGTCCTGTATGGCAGGCTGCCCGAATTCCACCTCTCCGAGCTGGGGCAGGAGATGGCGCGCACGCTCGCAGAGCACTTCCGGCAGCGTGCTGCCGGCGGTGCCCGCATCACTTACCTGGCCGCCTCGCCGCTGGACCGCGCGCAGGAAACTGCCCGGCCGACGTCGGAAGCGCTGCAGCTGCAGATCCACACAGACGAGCGGATCATCGAAGCGGAGAACTACTTCGAGGGCATGAAGGTCACCAAGGCTGAACTCCGCCGGCCCAAGCACTGGCCACGGCTGGTTAACCCCCTGCGACCTTCGTGGGGCGAGCCGTATAAGCAGCAGGCAGCGCGGGTCATGGCCGCAGTGCAGGAGGCGCGCCTGCGCGCCATCGAACTGGCCAACGGCGACTTCGGAACCGACGGGCCCGAGGCCATCATGGTCAGCCACCAGCTCCCCATCTGGGCCACCCGGCTCAGCGCCGAAGGCAAGCCCCTGTGGCATGACCCGCGCAAGCGCGAGTGCACCCTGACCTCCATCACGTCGCTGGTGTTCGACGACGACGGCGCCCTTGTGCGCGTCACGTACAGCGAACCAGCGGCATCCCTTCTTCCCGGTGCAGCCAGCACCCCTGGAGCCTAGTAGTGACTGACAGCATCAATAGGGCCGTGCCGTTGGCCTCCCGCCGCAGCGTCCTTGCCGCTGGCGGCCTCGCCCTGACCGCCCTCACCCTGGGCCTCTCGGCCTGCGCCCAGCAGGATGCCCTCGCCGAGCAGGCCCGGGCGGGGGACAACAAGAACTACGTGGCCGGCGATGGTTCCGTCACGGAGTTCGCCGCGGCTGACCGCAAATCCCCCGTGCAGGTCAACGGGACATTGTTCGACGGGACCACCGTGGCGCCGGCAGACTTCCAGGGCAAGGTAACGGTCCTGAACTTCTGGTTCGCTGCCTGTGCCCCGTGCCGGGTGGAAGCACCCATCCTCGAAGAGCTTCACCAGGAGTTCAAGCCCCAGGGCGTGCAGTTCTTCGGCGTCAACCTGCGGGACGAAAAGCCCACCGCTGAAGCGTTCGAAAAGTCCTTCAACCTGACCTACCCCAGCTTCGACGACAAGGACGGCGGCGTCCTGCTGGCCGTCTCCGGCCTGGTTCCCCCTGGGGCGGTCCCCACCACGCTGGTCCTGGACAAACAGGGGCGCGTGGCTTCGCGTGTCCTGGGTGAAATCCAAAAGGGCACACTGAAGACCCTCATCGCTGCCGCCGTGGCCGGGTAACCATGAACAGCCCCTTCGCCGAAGCCATCCTCAGCGGCTCGCTCCTCCTTGCCATCCCGGTGGCGCTGCTGGCCGGACTGGTTTCCTTCCTGTCTCCCTGCGTTCTGCCGCTGGTGCCCGGCTACCTGGGCTACGTGACGGGGCTGTCGGGGGTGGACCTGCAGAAGCAGAAGCGCGGCCGGATGTTGGCGGGCATCGGCCTGTTCGTGCTCGGATTCTCCGTGATCTTCGTCCTCCTGGGCGGTGCCTTCGGTCAGCTGGGCACCCTTATTACCGGCTCGCAGAACGCCTGGATCACCCAACTCCTGGGCATCCTGGTGATCGTCATGGGTGTGGTGTTTATGGGCGGCTTCAGTTGGCTGCAGCGGGACGCCAAAATCCACGCCAAGCCACCGGCCGGGCTGTGGGGCGCGCCGCTGCTGGGCCTGACGTTCGGGCTGGGCTGGGCTCCCTGCATCGGACCCACCTACTCAGCCGTCCAGCTGTTGAGCCTGTCCGGCGGTTCGTCCGCCGCGAAGGGCGCCTTCTTGGCCTTCGTCTACAGCCTGGGGCTGGGCATCCCGTTCCTGCTGATCGCCCTGGCGCTGCGCCGGGGAATGGGAGTGATGGCCTTCTTCCGCAAGCACCGGCTGGCAATCCAGCGGACCGGGGGCGGCATCCTGGTGCTCCTGGGACTCCTGATGGCCAGCGGCGTCTGGGGTACCTGGGTGACCGGGCTGCAGTACTGGTTCCAAACTGATGTGAAGTTGCCGATCTGATGAGCGAGCGTGTGAACGTAAAAAAGAAGTCCTCCACCCTGGCCGGCGGCAAAGAGCGTGGCGACAAGGTCGCCGAGGCCAAGGCCGACGCCACGCTGCCGGCGTTGGGGCCTGTGGGGATGCTCCGCTGGGCCTGGACCCAGCTGACCAGTATGCGCACCGCACTGTTCCTGCTGCTGCTCCTCGCCGTCGCGGCGGTGCCCGGCTCCCTGTTCCCGCAGCGGCCGGCGAACCCTTCAGTGGTAACCCAGTACATCAAGGACAATCCGGACTACGGCAAGCTGCTGGACACACTTCAGCTGTACGACGTCTACTCCTCGGCCTGGTTTTCGGCCATCTACCTGCTCCTGTTCATCTCCCTGATCGGCTGCGTGGTGCCGCGCGCCATCGCCCACTACAAGGCCATGCGCTCCCAGCCGCCGCGCACCCCCAAGCGGTTGTCGCGCCTTCCTGAGTACGGCACCCTTGTCATTCCGGCCGACGCCGGCATCCCGGCCTCGGAGGCCATCACCAGTGCCGCCGCGGTGCTGAAGAAGCGCGGCTACCGCGTGGAGGTCCGGGACGCCGGCGGCGAACGCCCCTCCCTGGGCGCGGAGCGCGGCTTCGCGAAGGAAGTCGGAAACCTGGTGTTCCACACCTCGCTGATCGGGGTGCTGGTGTCCGTGGCCATCGGCGGACTGTTCGGCTACAGCGGGCAGCGCATCCTGGTGGAGGGCGATACGTTCGTGAACACCCTGGTGGGCTACGACCAGTTCACGCCTGGCACCAACTTCCAGTCCAGCCAGCTCCAGCCCTACTCCCTGCAGCTGGACAAGTTCGACATCACGTTCGACCGCGAATCCCGTGGCAAAATCGGCCAGCCCATCGACTTCTCCGCAGCCGTGACCACCAAGGAAAACCCGGACGCCCCGGCGCAGAAGGAAATCCTGAAAGTCAACGATCCCATCAACTTGGGCGGCACCAGCATCTACCTCACGGGCAACGGCTACGCTCCGATGGTGACCGTCAGGGACGGCGAGGGAAACGTTGCCATGCAGGGCCCGGTAGTGGGCAAGCTGCAGGGGGACAACTACTACTCCTCCGTGGTGATCAAGGTCCCTGACGCGAAGCCTGACCAGTTGGGATTCCAGGGCTTCTTCCTGCCCACGGCGTTCGTTTCGAATGAGGGCGTTTCCTACAGCGGAGACCCCGGATTGTTCAACCCGCAGCTGACGCTGAACTCCTTTTACGGTGACCTTGGCCTGGACGACGGCGCGCCGCAGAACGTCTTCGAAATCGACGTCAGGAACCTCACCCCGCTGAATGCCCGGAACCTCGCTGCCGGCGGCATCAAACTGGCTCCCGGCACCAGCTACACGCTTCCGGACGGCAAGGGCACCATCAGCTTTGACGGCGTGAAGCGCTACATCGGCGTGGACATCCACCACAACCCCGGCCAGCTCTACGCGCTGATCTTCGCGCTCCTGGCGGTGGCCGGCCTGATCCTGTCCCTGTACGTCAACCGCCGCCGCGTCTGGGTCCGCACCGGCACCCACGAAGACGGCCGCACCATGGTGGAATACGGGCTCTTGGCCCGCGGCGAAGACCACCGGCTCGCGGGCGAAGCGGACGCCGTACGCAAGCTGCTCTCCGCGGAATGGCAGCTGGCCGCAGACGCTGAGCCCGCATCATCACAGCAAACTCCCAGCAGCAGCACCGATAATGGCGCAGGCGCCGCCACAACTTCACTTCCACGCACCCCAGCCGGCCCCTCCGGGCCCGAAAAGGACCAGTAATGCCGTTCGGAATCAACGAAACCATGGGCCAGTACAGTGAGCTCTTTATGCTGCTGGCGGCCGGCACGTACACGGTAGCGTTCATCGCCTTCGCATGGGACCTTGCCAAGAGCAGCAAGGCCCTGCGCGCCATCGACCTCAAAGCTGCACAGGCCGAAGAATCCGCCAAGGTGCCCGTTGCCGCAGGCGCGGCGGCCCGCAGCGAGTCCCACCTGGCCGGGCCGGCGGGCAGGGCTGAGCGGCCGTCGTCGTCCACTGCACGGCCAGCCGCACCAGGAGGCGGGGGAGTTATCACTGCCGACGGCGACATGCGGTACGCCGCCGAACGCCGCGCCCCCGCGCGGGTGGCCGTGGCCCTGACCGTCCTGGGCGCAGTGATCCACGGAGCCGGCGTGCTGACCCGCGCCCTCGGAGCCGGACGCGTGCCGTGGGGCAATATGTACGAATTCCTCACCACCGGCGCCTTCGTGGCCATCGCGGTATTCCTGCTGGTACTGATCCGCCGCGACCTGCGCTTCCTGGGCACTTTCGTGGTGGGCCTGGGCATCATCATGCTGGTGGCCGCCTCCGTGGCGTACTGGACCCCTGTGGGCCACCTGGTTCCCGCCCTGCAGAGCTACTGGCTGATCATCCACGTGTCCATCGCAGTGCTTTCCTCCGCGCTGTTCACCCTGACGTTCGCTATGTCCGCCCTGCAGCTGGTCCAGTCCCACCGGCAAAAAACCGTTGCCGCCGGCGGCGAGGACAAGCTCGGCTTTATGCGCCTGGTACCGTCTGCGCTGAGCCTGGAAAACCTGTCCTACCGGATCAACGCCATTGCCTTCATCGGCTGGACGTTCACCCTGATGTTCGGTGCCATCTGGGCGGAAAAGGCCTGGGGCAGGTTCTGGGGCTGGGACACCAAGGAAGTCTGGACCTTTGTGATCTGGGTGGTTTACGCCGGCTACCTCCACGCCCGCGCAACCCGCGGCTGGACCGGAACACGTGCCGCCTGGCTCTCGATCGTTGGCTACCTGTGCGTGATTTTCAACTTCACCATCGTGAACCAGTTCTTCAACGGCCTGCACTCATACTCCGGGCTCTAAGCAGGGAATTCTTCCCAACTTCGGGGGATCTGCAGGCAAATAACCAATCGGTGTAGCAATAGGGGTGTTCCCCGTCCTGCCGTGATGCTACCTTGGTGACGTTCGCCAGTGATGAAGCTTGCCGGCGAAACGCGAGTTTGCCCTGAGGTACCCATGAACTATGTTCTCGCGATTGATGTGGGGACCAGTTTCACTGCTGCCGCCGTTTCCCGCTTTGGCCAGGGTATTTCCCCTGGCGCGGAGTGCCTGCCGCTGGGACTTCGCGGAACCGCCGTGCCATCAGTGGTGTACTACCCCGAGGAAGGTTCCCTCCTGGTGGGGGAGGCCGCAGAACGGCGCAGCCTCGATTTCCCCGGTCAGGTGGTGCGGGAATTCAAGCGCCGGGTGGGCGATGCAGTCCCCATTTCCGTGGGCGGCCTGTCCCTGCCACCGGAGGATGTTTTTGCCACCATGGCACGCTGGGTGGTGGACCGGGCCGTAGAGCGCGAGGGCGCGCCGCCGTCTGAGGTCGTCGTTACCCATCCTGCCGCGTGGGGCACCCACCGGACCTCCATGATCCTGGCCGCCATGGCCGCAAAGGGACTGGACAACATCACGCTCGTCACCGAACCGGTTGCGGCGGCGCTGTATTACGCCTCCCAGGTCCGCGTGGAAGTGGGCAGCACCATCGCCGTCTACGATCTTGGCGGCGGAACCTTTGATACCGCTGTCCTGCGCAAAGCAGGCAGCAGCAGGTTCCAGCTGTTGGGGCGCCCGGAGGGCATCGAAAACCTGGGCGGTGCCGACTTCGATGCCGAGGTCTTCCGCTACGTCGCAGAGCACACCGGCGGCGTCCTCTCCACGCTCAACCCCGCAGATGACGGAGTGCGCGGAGCTTTGGGCAGGCTGCGGCGCGAGTGCGTGGAAGCCAAGGAAGCGCTCTCCTCGGACAGCGAGGCCACCATTTCAGTGCTCCTCCCCGGCTTCCAGCAGCAGATCCGCCTGGTGCGTTCGGAATTTGAAGCGCTGATAGAGGAACCCGTCCGGGATACCGTCGAGGCGCTGGAGCAGACGCTGGCCCAGCTGGAGCTGGAACCGGCCGATCTCTCCGCCGTGCTCCTGATTGGCGGTTCATCGCGGATCCCGCTCGTGGCGCAGCTGATTTCCGAACAGCTGGACCGGCCCATCGCCGTCGATGCCGATCCGAAGTCCTCCATTTGCCTGGGCGCGGCGCTGTCAGCTGTGCTGGCACACGTGGAAGCAGAGTCCCGGGCAGCCGTGGCGGCGGTGCCTGCCGGAGCCGCGCGCGCCGCCGTCGGACTCACTTCCGGCACCAGCGCGCACGCGGCCAGCCACCATGCCAGCTGGTCGCGCAAGGGTACGACGGCGGGTGGTGCAGTTGCGGGCTGGGTGGCACCTGCCCATGCGCACGGCGGCGCCCACGCGCCGAAGCCGACTGTGCGGCTGACGGCCATCGCTGCCGCCGCTGCGCTGGTCTCGGTCCTTACGGCGACTACGGCCCAGAGCCCTGCGGGATTCACCGACCTCACCGCCATGTTTGTGCCGAAAGCTGGCGCTGCCCCCGAACCCGATCCGACTGCCGACAGTGCCGGCGGGACAGGGGGCGGGCCAGTTGCTGCGGCAGCGGTACTCCCGGCAGCCGGTGTTGGAGCCGACATGACCACAGAGGCCGTGCCTTACAGCGGCCCGGGCCTTGATGTTGAAGCGTCGCCCACCAGCCGGCCGTTGCGGAGGGTGGCAGCGGAAAACGGCCCGGCCGCCGTAGCCGGGCTTGACGTTGCGACGGGCGGGCCCGCAGGTCCCGCCGCAGCCGGCCCTGGTGCCGTGGCCCCGGACGCCAATGCCGCACCACCCGTAGCCATTGACCCCGTCACCGGCGAGCCGGTGCCGACAGATCCCCCGACGGGCGAGCCGGTGGCGACGGATCCCGTAACGGGTGAGCCGGTCCCGCCTGTGACTGAGCCTCCTTCGACGGGGGAGCCGGGGCCCACTGAGACTGAGCCTCCTTCGACGGCGGAGCCCGAGCCGACTGCGACTGACCCTCCTCCGACGGCGGAGCCCGAGCCGACTGGGACTGCGTCTTCGGCGGCGCCGCCCGAGCCGACCGTGATTCCCTCTTCACCCGTAGTAACTCCAGAGCCTACGCAACCCCAGACAGGAACGCCCACAGCTTCGGCGACCCCATCTGAAGTTCCTGAATCCGTCACCTCTCCAGATACGGGGGTATAGCATGGCCGGCAACGAGGTGCACTTGGCAGATCATGGTTTCCTGCCGGTGGAGCTGAACCACAGCCACTTGCCGCATGCCGCCGAGCAGATGGCCGGGCAGCTCAAAGGCGCGAATGCGGCGGTCCGCGAACTCCTCCTGGCACTGTCTGTTGGTTTTGCCTTGCCCGGCCCGCTGCCTGCTGACCTGCAGCGGAAGATCGACAGCGGCGATGTGGAGAGCCTTGACACCCTGGTGGAGCGGGCAGAATCCGCGGGTCTGCTGACGCCGGACGGAACAGTAGTAGGACCTGCCCAGCATGCCCTGCTGACAGTTGCCCCGACAACCAGGGTGCATGCGCTCCAACGTGAGCTGGTGTCCGCCTATGCTGAGCACGGCCAGCCGTTGGGAGACCTGGCCCGTGAACTGGCTCGCGGCGGGCTCGCCGATCCCCGGGTTGCGGCCGAGCTGGAACACGCAGGCGACAAGGCGCTGGAACAGGATCCTGGTCTGGCCGCCCAACTCTATGACGAGGCACTGCTGGCAGGAGCCGACGAGCTCGGCACCGCCGCACGGCGCGCCCAGGCAGCTGTGGGCAACGGGGACCTGGACACCGCTACCCGGATTATCGATACGCTCCTGGTATCTGCTGATCCTCCGGACGTGCGCCGTGGTGTGGACGTGGCAGCAGCCGTGTGGGCACAGCGCGGCATGCTGGCCCGGGGCGGGGACGCGTACAGCTGGTTGGGCGCTTCGAGAGCAGGCACGTCTGCACCGCTTGCCGCCCTCACCATGATCGGCAGTGGCAACGTGCGCGGCGCCAAGTCACTCTTCCGGGCAGAAGCGCCACCGGCCGCTCCCACCTTGCTGGCAGTGGCCCTGGCAGAAACGGGCAAGGGAATCATGGAGTCGCTCGCCGTCGAGCCGCACAGGGCTCTCCCCGTGCTGATCCATGCCTCGGACATGCTCAACGGGACAGGTGCGGCGCTTCCCCTCCCGGACACTCCAGCGGCGTTGGCCGCACTGCTCGCCCTGCACACCGGAGAACCCCATCTGGCAGAGACAGTCTGCATGTCAGCAGTGGCGGCGGGCCAGGGCGGAAACGCAGCCAAGCCCAGGCTCTTCCTGCTTCAGGCGTGGTCGGCCATGCAGCAGGACAGGCTTGAGGACGCCCGGCTGGCCATCAATGAGGCGTCGAAAGCCAACCACTGGCCGCTCGTCCCCCGCGATGAGTTCATGTGTGCGGCACTGGAAGTCGGGATCGCCCGGCGCAACGGTGAAATTGCGCAACTTGTCATGGCCTGGGAGCGGGCGCACGAAGCCATGCTGCACATCTCGGTGGACCTTTACAGCCTCCTGCCGTGGGGTGAACTGATGATAGCTGCCGCCCGGCTCCGCGAAACCCACCGGGTGACACACTACCTGGACGAGGCGAACCAGCTGCTGGGGCATTTGGGGGATCCGCCCCTGTGGGCCGTGCCCTTCCACTGGGCAGCCGTCCAGGCAGCACTGCTCAGTGACAGCCCGGCAGACCTGGCTCCCCATGCAACCGCCCTGGCCCGGGCCGCGGCCCACAGCCACCTCGCCGCGGTCTTTGCCGCCGCCGGCAAGGCCTGGGTTACAGTGCTGGCACGAAAGATCCGTACTGCCGACGTTGAAGCGGCGGCGCGGGCCCTGGGCAGGGTGGGTATGCCATGGGAAGGCGCACGGTTAGCCGGACATGCCGCCGCGCGTGCCGAGGAACGCAAGGACATGGTGCGGCTGCTGTCCTGTGCCCGGGACCTTCACCCGCAGCCAAGCGAGGCAGGGAACGGGAAGTCCAGGGTACCGGAGTCCCGCGATGCACCGGCCGTGGGTACCAACGGGACGAACCCGGACGGCTCGGGCCTGAGCGACCGCGAAAAGGAAGTGGCCAGGCTGGTGCTTGAGGGCAAGACGTACCGGGAAATCGGGGAGGCCATCTACATCTCCCCGCGCACTGCCGAACACCACATTGCCCGCATGCGCCGCCGCCTGGGCGCCGAAAACCGATCAGACCTGATGACAAGGCTGCGCCTGGCACTGGATTCCGAAGACCGCCAAAAGGAATGAATCCGCTGGGCCCCTAAACCCCTAACCGGAGGCGCTCAAGTTTCCCAGAGGGAGGACATCGGGTAGGGGGGAAGGGCCCGATGCCCGGTCGCGGAGGGACCCGTACGTTGGATGCAAGCCCGGTTGGGACTACGGGCGCTCCGGCAATTTTCGAGAAGATGAGGACAACCACATGACACTCGCAAACGATCTCGTCCAGTTCCTGATGCACCTCTTCGGCGACCGCCAGGCAGCCCAGGACTTCCTGGACGATCCGGAACGCGCCCTTGAAGCCCACGGTCTGGGCGGTGTCTGCTCGGCGGATGTTGACGCAGCGATGCCGGTTGTCCTGGACTACGCACCCGTTACGGTCAATGCTGCCCGCTTTGACCGGGATTACAACATGGGCGGCAACAGCGCCACCACGAGCCACAACGGCGGCGGCGGAACCAGCTACACCCCGCCTCCAGCCAGCGGGAATAGTGCCGGGCACCAAGAGCACGAGGACCATGCACACGCCATCCAGCAGCTCCACCATGTAGTGAACAATTACTCCTACACCTCCGTGGTGGACGACCGGGACACCTTCACCGACCAGTCCGTGAACCAGAATGTCTGGGCCGACGGCGACGTGGAGCAGTGGTTCGACAACGATTCCGTGATCGCCTCCGGTGACCGGGCCGTTGCGGCCGGCGACGACGCCAATGTTGACGATTCCAACAACATCCAGGATTCCCACACCACGGACAACTCCGAGGATCACTCGACGGACAACTCCATCCACGCCGGCCGGGATGCGAGCGTTGGCAACACGGACACGGACATCGACGACTCCTTCAACACCGACGTTGACATTGATGCCGATCTGGACAACGTGGGGAACACCGACATCCGCGAGGACAGCTCGACGAACATCGATGTCCGGGATTCCGGTAACGACAATTCCCTCAATGACGTTGGAAACACGGACGTTGATTTCGACAACGTGGGCAACACTACCGACTACTCGGATCACAGCGTTGATGTAGACCTGGAGGATGTCGGCAACAGCGACAGCTCGACGGACACCACCATTACGGACAACGTTGTTCTCGCCGATAACGAGATCACCAATGTCGAGGACAACGTTGTTATCGCCGACAACACAGTGGACTACACCAATACCGCGGTTGAGGTTGGCGACGTTGATGCCGACTTCACCACCATCGACGAATCGGTCATCGTGGCCGACAATGACCTTGACGTCACTACAGCGGTGGCCGCGGATGACACGATCATCGATCACTGACCCGAGGCAAAGGACACACTATGGCAGAAGCCGGACCGGCGAAACCGTCACCACCTGCGACGACTGTGCAACTCGCCGGGCTGGTTAAGCAAGGCCTCGAACTAACCGGGACCGGAGACCGCCTCGACCTGCGCAAGCGCCTCGACCAGACCTTGCGGAGGCTGGAGGATCCCAGCATCCGCGTCATCGTTGTGGGCGAATTCAAGCAAGGCAAAAGTAAACTCATCAACGCGCTGGTGAACGCTCCGGCGTGCCCGGTCGCTGATGACATCGCCACGTCGGTCCCCACCGTGGTGCAGTACGGCGACACCGCCTCCGCGGCGATCCTGGTTCCCAGGGCCGGATCCGATGCCACCGACGAAGCCAATATCGAACGGCACCCTGTTCCCATTGCGGACCTGCCGTCGTATGTTTCCGAGCGGGGCAACCCCGGAAACAGCAAAAAACTCGTGGCGGGGGAGGTGTATTTGCCCCGCAAAATCCTCACGGGCGGGCTCACCGTCATTGACTCCCCGGGTGTGGGCGGGCTGAACTCCTCGCATACCCTGACCACCCTCACTGCGCTTCCCACGGCTGATGCCATGCTGCTGGTGTCCGATGCCTCCCAGGAGTACACAGAACCGGAACTGCGCTTCCTGCGGCAGGCCATGCGGATCACCCCCAATGTGGTGGGCGTCCTGTCCAAGACGGACCTCTACCCCGACTGGCGGCGAGTGGAGGAGATCGACCGCGGCCACCTTGCCGGCGTGGCGCCGGACATTCCCCTGTTCAGCGTCTCCTCCGACCTCCGCCTTGAAGCCTCCCGCCTGCAGGATGCCGAATTGAACGTGGAGTCCGGCTTCCCCGGCCTGATCGCACACCTGCGAACGGAAATCGTGGGCAAGGCACAACGGCTCCAGCGGCGTTCCGTGAGCCAGGACCTGCTGTCCGTCACCGAGCACCTCCGGCTGTCCCTGCAGGCAGAGCTTGCAGCCTTCGAAAACCCGGGAAAAACACCGGAGATGATTGCCGGCCTCGAAGTCGCCAAGGCCGAAGCCGACGAGCTGCGAAAGCGGTCCGCCCGGTGGCAGATTACCCTCAGCGACGGCATCAGCGACCTGATCGCGGACATGGAATATGACCTCCGGGACCGGCTGCGCCGGATCCAGCGTGAAGCCGAGGCGGCCATCGACCTCGGTGATCCCGGACCTGCCTGGCCCCAGTTCTCCCAGTGGCTCGAGGAGTGCGCCGCAGCTGCCATTTCGGACACGTTCGTATGGACCAGCGAACGCGCCCAGTGGCTGGCCGCCCAGGTTGCGGAGCATTTCGCTGCCGACGAGGTGACCCTGCCAGTACTGCACGTCTCGGACAGCGGCGACGCACTGGACCCCGTGGACGATATGCCGATGCTGGACAGTGGCAGGGTCAATCCACTGCAAAAGGTGCTGATCGGAATGCGCGGGTCCTACGGCGGTGTGCTGATGTTCGGCCTGCTGACGGGCATCTTCGGCATGGCCCTCATCAACCCCCTGTCCGTGGGCGCCGGGCTGCTGCTGGGGCGCAAGGCATACCGCGAGGACAAGGAAGCCAGGCTGAAGCGGCGCCAGGCCGAGGCCAAAGCCCTGGTCCGCCGCCAACTGGACGACGTCACCTTCCAGGTGGGCAAGCAGCTCAAGGACCGGCTGCGGCTGGTACAGCGTTCCATCCGGGACCACTTCACGGACATCGCGGACGAGCACCACCGCTCCCTGGGGGATTCAGTGGCCGCAGCGCAAAAAGCCGCCACCACCTATGCCCTGGAAAAGGAAGTGCGCATCCGCGAAATCAAAGCGGAGCTGAAGAAGGTCGACGCCCTGGCGCGCGCCGCGGAGGCTGTGGCCGCCGAAGCAGCTGCGGACAGTGCGCGGACTGGCAACCCCGTCACCTTGAATCCCGGAGCTCCCGCCGCCGCGGCCGGCGCAGCGGGGGCGGCACCAGCTGTGGCAGGGGCGGGATGACAGCCTCCACCATCGCCGGTGCCGCGGACCTTGTCCGGGAGGCGTTGAGCGCCTACCGGGAAGACCCCGCTGCCGTGGCAGTACTGCAGGGTTATGCCCGGAGACTGGAAGAGCCACTGCGCGTTGCGGTTGCCGGCATGGTGAAGGCAGGGAAGTCCACCCTCTTGAACGCCATCCTCGGCGAAGAGATAGCACCCACGGACACCGCGGAGTGCACCCGCATTGTGACCTGGTACCGCTACGGCCGCACCCCCCGGATCACCCTTTACCCGGCGACCGGCGAACCGCGCAGCCTTCCCGTGAAGCGTGTTGACGGCCGCCTGGTGTTTGTCCTCGGTGACGCCACGGCGGACGACGTGGACAGGCTGGAAGTGGAGTGGCCCTCACCGGCACTGCAGAACATGACCCTGATCGACACCCCGGGGATAGCCTCCCTTTCCACCAATGTGGCCGCACGGTCCACCAGCTTCCTTACCCCGGAAGACACGCCATCGGAGGCGGACGCGATCATCTACCTGATGCGGCACATGCATGCATCCGACCTGAGGTTCCTCGAGTCCTTCAAGGACGCCGAGGCGGGGAGGTCCGGTACTGTCAACGCCCTTGCCGTGCTCTCCAGGGCGGATGAGGTGGGTGCCGGGAGGATCGATTCCCTCCTCTCCGCGGCGGACATCGCCGAGCGGTACCGCCGGGACCACAACCTGCAGAAACTGGTGTTGGGGGTGGTCCCGGTGGCCGGGCTCCTGGCGCAAGGCGCCCGCACCATGCGCCAGCCCGACTTTGAGGCCCTGCGGCTCCTGGCCGGAATGGAACGGGCGCACCGGGAAAAGCTCCTGTTGTCCGCAGACCGGTTCCTGCGCGTGGCAGGCCCCGAAGGGCTGACGACGGCGGCCCGCGCCTCGCTGCTCGAAAGGTACGGCCTGTTCGGCATCCGGCTCGCGGCAGTCCTCATCCGCAACGGGTTTACTGATCCCACGCCGCTGGCGCATGAACTGGCCCGGCGCAGCGGGCTGCATCCGCTGCTGGAGCTTCTGGGGCGCCAGTTCCAGGCCCGCGCCGAGGCCCTTAAGGCAAGAACGGCCCTGGTAGGGGTGGAAGCCCTGATGCGCACCTCACCGCGTGAGGGCACAGGCCGGCTGGCAGCCGCGCTGGAACGGCTGCAGGTCAATGCCCACGAGTTCCGTGAACTGCGGCTGCTGGCAACCCTGCGAACCACGGGCACACCGCTGCCCCCTGAGCTGGCCGCCCAAGCGGAGGGCCTTATCGGGGGCTGGGGTGCAGCCTCCCACGCCAGGCTGGGACTGGATTCCGATGCCGGCCCGGACCAGCTGGCTTCAGCGGCCCGCCGTTGCCTGGACCAGTGGCGGGCCGTGGCCGAAAACCCGTTGACCGACCGCGCGGCCCTTGAGCTGTGCAGGGTGGTCATCCGCAGCTGCGAAGGCATCCTGGCCGAATGCTCCGGGATGGTGGCACAGTCCGCCTAGCGGCTCTTTATAAGCGGGCGGATATTACCGGGCGGATTTCAGCCAGGCATTGGCGGAGGGCATCAGGAAAAACATCAGCCCAACAACCGCCAGCAGGAGGTCAAGGCCCCAGAGCAGCACCACGTAGCTGCCCGCATCGCCGTCGGGCACCAGGAACGCAGCCGCCACGAGCAGGACAAAGACGTGTCCGGCCAGTAGGAGGAGCAGGGCCCACCTGCCCCAGCCCTGCCGGCCCATCACCACGCCCAGCATGGCGGCCTCAAGCAGGATCACCAGGAGGACAGCCCCCATGCTGCCCCAGAAGACGATGCCCGTTGCTGTGGTGACAGCTTCCGGGTCCCCGCCGGGCGCCATCCCCGCCACCACCGGTTTCAGCCGTTGCAGATGGGATTCGCGGGTCATAAAGGATCCGACGAGCACGGCAAGCCCGGCAGCGAAGCTGAACAGCCACAGTGTGCGGGCGGTCCGAACGTTCCGCGGTGCCACCGGGATGACCGGAATGGGGGCCGGAGCGGACCAGGACAATCCGGGCCTGGGCGGAGGGGCAAGGGAACCTGGGGGCGCAGGCGGACCTGCCGCCCCTTGGGGCATGGTCCGGGGCCTGTCTTCCCCCACAGGATCCTGAGCCATCGGCCCCTACTTCAGCCCGTCGGCGTCATGTTCGTCGGTTTCGTGCGTGTCCTTGCCGCCGGCAGTGCCGTTGCCTTGGTTTTTCGCCTTGGCATCCAGTTCATCCTTGAGCCTCTTCAGGCGCTCCGCTTCCGCCTGGTTGCGCCGGCGGGCTTCAAGTTTACGGAGGAAGTCCGGATCATCGTCCGGAGCGGTGGGATGGCGCTGGCTCTGCTGGGGGGACGTACCGCGTGGCCGGCCGATCAGGAGCCAGAGAATGGCGCCGATAACGGGCAGGACGATCATGACCACAATCCAGGCCGGTTTGGAGATCCCCCGGGTCAGGCGTCCCTCAGTGCGGATCACGTCCACGAGGCCATACACAAAGATGACGAGGACTGCCACGGCCAAACCCACACGGAGGAGCATGCCATTAAGTCTATCGTCAGGAGGCGCGGCGGCCTTCGGCGGGAGGCGGCTAAACTTGAATAGTGGCCTTTTTGAAATATTCCCTGATCCGCCTGGCTCTTTTCGCGCCCCTGTTCGTGGTGTTTATGCTCCTGCAGCTCGGCGTGCTGATGTCCGTCATCTGTGCGGCACTCATCGCCTTCGCCGTCAGCTACCTGTTTTTCCAGAAGCAGCGTGATGCTGCAGCAGCGGCCCTCCACCAGCGTTTCTCGGGCAACGCCAAGCCGCTCCGCTCAGCGAACGAAGTGCAGGACGCCAACGCCGAGGACGCCCTCCTCGATGCCAACCCGGAGATCGGCATCAGCAACGACGCCAAGGACCGCAAAAAGGCCTAGGGCCGCCGGCAGCCAGCCCACCCGCTAGCCGGCCCCACCCGCTAGCCGGCCCCGCCCGTTAGCCAGCCCGGCCGGGACCCAGTTACGC
>NZ_VHIJ01000040.1:0-28609 GCF_006680095.1 Pseudarthrobacter sp. B4EP4b
GGTTGGGGGTGGGTTAGGTGAGGCCGATGGGGTTGCCGGCGTCGTCCACGTCCATGCGCATCGCGGCCGGGGCGGGGGGCAGGCCGGGCATGGTCATGACCGCTCCGGTCAGCGCCACGATGAACCCTGCGCCGGTCTTCGGGAGCAGGTCCCGCACATGGATGGTGAAACCCTTGGGTGCGCCGAGGCGGGAGGCGTCGTCCGTGAAGGAGTACTGCGTTTTGGCCATGCATACTGGCAGGTGGGACCAGCCATTGCGTTCGATGTCGGCCAGCCGCTTCAGGGCCGGCACGGAAAACTCGACTCCGTCTGCGCCGTAGATCTCCTGTGCGATGGTCCGGATCTTCTCCTCCACAGGCATGTCCAGGGGGTAGAGGTGCCGGAAAGAGTTGGGGCCGGCCACCACCTGCGCCACGAGGGCCGCGAGTTCGTCACCTCCGTCGCCCCCGCCGCCGCGACCCCACACATCGGCGACGGCGGCCCGGACGCCCTCGGCCGCGCACCAGGCCAGCAGCCAGTCGAGCTCCTCCTGCGAGTCGGAGGCGAACTTGTTGATGGCCACCACAGGCGTCACCCCGAACTTCTCCACGTTCCGCACGTGCCGGCGCAGGTTCTCCACCCCGGCCTCCAAGGCTGCAAGGTCCGGGGCGGTGAGTTGGCCCTTGGCCACCCCGCCCTGCATCTTCAGCGCGCGGACCGTCGCCACCACCACCACCGCTGACGGGGCCACCCCGGCGGACCGGGCCTTGATGTCCATAAACTTCTCCGCGCCGAGGTCCGCCCCAAAACCGGCTTCGGTCACAACAATGTCCGCCAGCCGCCTGGCCGTCTGGGTGGCAATCAGCGAGTTGCAGCCATGGGCGATATTGGCGAACGGACCCCCGTGGACCAAGGCCGGCGTACCGGCGATGGTCTGCACCAGGTTGGGTTTGATGGCCTCCTTGAGGAGCAGGGTCAGCGCCCCCTGCACACCGAGGTCGGCTACCGTGACAGGGGAGCGGTCAAAGGTATAGCCGAACGTGATGCGGCCCAGGCGGTCGCGGAGGTCGGCCAGGTCCGTTGCCAGGCAGAAAACGGCCATGATCTCGGATGCCACCGTGATATCGAACCCGTCCTCCCGAGGGACCCCCTGGGACGGCCCGCCGAGGCCGATCACCACCTCACGCAAAGCCCTGTCGTTCATGTCCAGAACCCGTTTGAACGTCATCCGCCGGGGGTCGATATTCAGTTCGTTGCCCTGGAAGATGTGGTTGTCCACGAGTGCCATCAGCGCGTTGTTGGCCGAGGTGATGGCATGGAAATCACCGGTGAAGTGCAGGTTGATCTCGTCCATCGGCAGCACCTGAGAGTACCCGCCGCCGGTGGCTCCGCCCTTCATCCCCAGGACCGGGCCCAGCGACGGCTCCCGCAGGGCGATCATCACCCGGTGCCCTGCCCGGGCGAGGGAATCGCCCAGCCCCACGGTGGTGGTGGACTTGCCTTCGCCGGCCGGCGTGGGGGACATGGCCGACACCAGCACCACTTTGCCGTGCGGGGCCAGCGCGGCGAGGCCGGCCGGGTCGATCTTCGCCTTGTACCGCCCGTACCGCTCCAGCGCTTCCAGGTTGATCCCTGCAGCCGCGGCAATTTCGTCGATGGGCCGGATCCTGGCAGCCCTGGCTATTTCAAGATCAGTTGGAAGACGAGACATCATTGTCCTTTCCTGCACCGGCCCGCGCCGGACACCTGCCCCTAAGCTAACAGCTCGGAGCCCCTAGGGTGGCAGGTTCAGGAAGCCGGAAGGGCAGTGGCCAGGTGGGGCCGCACAGAATTGTCGACGGCGGCATGGTAGCTTTCCAGCGTGATGGCCGCAGTGCGCTGCCATCCTGAGTTCTGCGCCCGGATTGCCGCGGCCCGGCCCATGTCCTCCCGGGTCACGGGGTCGTCGTACAAAGCCTCCAGGGCATCGGCCCAGTCGGCGGCATGGTGGCCGTCCACCAGCAGTCCGGTCCTGCCATGGAAGATGGCCCGCGACAGCCCGCCCACCCGGGTGGCCACAACAGGCGTACCGCAGGCCTGGGCCTCGAGCGCCACCAGCCCGAAGGACTCGCTGTAGGAGGGCATCACCACCACGTCTGCCGCGCGGAACCAGCCCGCAAGCTCAGGTGCCTTCACCGGCGGAAGCTGCGTGACGACGTCGTCCATCCCTGCCTCCGCCACCAGGCGCCGCAGATTGAATTCCTTGTTGCCGCTCAGCGAGCCCAGGATGGTGAGCCGGAGGTCGATGTCCGGGCGCCGGTCTCGCAGCAGCGCGGCTGCCTTCACCAGCACCTGGGGCCCTTTCAGCCGCTGGATCCGCCCCGCGAAAACCAGGTGGAACGTGTCCGGGCCGATGCCGCGCTTAGTCCTTGACCGGGCGCGGAAGGCAGGCGTGAAGGTGCTCAGGTCCACTCCGGGCGGGGCGATGTCGATGCGGTCGTATGAGGCCCCGTAATGCGACACCAGCTCGGCCGCCTCAGCACTCGTGTTGGCGATCAGCCGCGCGGCCCGGTCCACTATCCGGTGCTCACCCAGCTCGCGGCGGCGCGGCTCGGGCTGCTCCCCGGACTCGAGCAGGAGGTTCTTGACCTTGGCCATGGTGTGCATGGTGTGGACCAGCGGCACGCCCCACAGCCCCGACAGCTCCAGCCCCGCGATCCCGGACACCCAGTAATGGGAGTGGATGACGTCGTAGTGGCCGTGCGGCTGCCGCTGCCGGATCTGCTCGATTTCCTCCACCATGTGGTGCAGCAGGCCGGGAAGCTCTTCTTTCGGGATCTTCGTGGGCGGACCGGCCAGGACATTGTGGACGCATACGCCGGGGTCCGGGTGCTCCACCGCAGGTTGGCCGGCGTACGTGGAACGCGTGAAGATCTCCACTTCCACGCCGGCTTCGGCCAGCGCGGAGGCCAGTTCGCGGATGTAGACGTTCATGCCGCCGGCGTCGCCGGAACCGGGCTGTTCCATGGGGGACGTGTGGAGGGACAGTAGTGCCACCCTGCGGACAGGCGCCACGGGACCTCCTTCCGGCCGCCGGCGCGGATTAAGGCGCCGGTTCAGTGCTGGGCATTCGATAAAACACTACTCCTGTGTCAACGCCAACCGCCGCGCCACATCTTCCCCAAGTCAGGAAACGCCTGCTCGTACCCCGCCAGGAGGGCCGCGCCGAGCTCGTCGGACCCCACCAGGGGGTGCCGGGCGAAGGCCTGAAGCGCCGCATCCCGGTCTCCGTCCACCACGGCCCGGACGGTCAGCCGCTCCACCTCCTTCACCCGCTGCAGCAGTCCGAGCTGATCTTCGCGGGGACGCTGCTGGGGCAGCGGCAGCGCGCCGTCGGCCGTCACCCTGCAGGGAAGTTCGACGACGGCGTCCGCCGGCAGTCCCGGAATGGCCGCTGCAGGGGCCGCTGGCGCAGCGGCGGCCGGCAGGGGAGCGGACGTCGCCTCCGGCGAAGGCACGGTGTTGCGTGTGTTGAGGATCAGGTGTGCCTCCCCGGAACCGGACAGGGCCCGCATCGCTGCCAGTGCCACCCGCTCATAGCCTCCACCCGCGAGGTCGTCCTCGTTCCGGTGCTCGTCCTTCCCCCTGGCTTCGGCCAGATACCCCTCCTCGCGGGAGCGGCGGGCAGCCTCCCACAACTCGAACGCCGCCGAACCCGCAGCGGCCAACCGGGGGTAGAGCTCCTGCTGCTGGCTGTGAATGGATTCGCCGCGGGTCTGGGCCATGGCCCGCATTGCCTCCCGGGCATGGTCCTGCTCGTAGTAGTAATACAGGTACTCGTTGGGGAGGGCGCCCAGGCGCTCAAGGAACGGTTGGGGGAACAGCCGGCCCTCTTCAAAGGACTGAAGGGCGCGCGGGTCAGACAGCAAGGCAGGCAGCATGTCACGCCCCCCGGACTCCAGCCGGTACAGCCAACCCAGGTGGTTCAGCCCGTAGTAGCCCACGCCGTCGAGCGTTCCCTCAGGCAGCCTCACGGCGGCTGCGCGTGCCGCGCGGTGCACCAGGCCACCCGCTGAGTCGCAGATTCCAATGACGCGCCGGCCAAGCACGGGCATGAGCGCCTCGGTGACCATTCCGGCGGGGTTGGTGAAGTTGATCAGCCATGCGTCCGGGCAGTGTTCCTTCATCAGGTGCGCGAGGTCCAGCATGTGCGGGATGGTCCGCAGGGCGTAGGAGATGCCGCCTGCCCCGGTGGTTTCCTGGCCCAGGACGCCCAGGTCCTGGGCAACCTTTTCGTCGGCCACCCGGCCGGCGGTGCCGCCGGGGCGGATGGCGGCAAACACCATCCGGGTACCCGTCAGCGCCTCGGCGAGATCAGTGGTGGGATGGATCTGCACGCGTGCGGCGGGGGCGGGCATGCTGCGCAGGACCGCCGTGACCGCGGCCAGCCGGGAGAGGTCCACGTCATACAGCACCAGTTCGCTGACCAGGCCGGAGAAGGGGCCGGAGGCCAGCGCACGGTAGATCAACGGAACCCGGAAACCCCCGCCGCCCACAATGAGAAGCCGCATAAACAGCAGTCTAGGTGCGGCTGTCCACAGCACCTACGGCCGCCCCTACCGCCTGTGCACGGCAGGGCGTAGTGTGCGGGCATGGACGCGATACCAGCACGCCCTTTTGATCCCCTGGCCGCCGTCCGGTCGCCCTCGGACCCGGGCTTTGACGTGCTGCTCGCCGGCACGGTGTTCCAGGACATTATTTTTACCGGCCTGCCCCACGGGCCGGAACCGGGTACGGAAATCTGGAGCGACGGCATGGGCAGCTGTCCCGGTGGCGTGGCCAACCAGGCGATTGCTGCGGCACGGCTTGGCTTGCGGACCGGCCTCGCGGCGGCGTTTGGCGACGACGGCTACGGGGACTTCAACTGGAAGATCCTTTCCGGCCAGGAGCACGTGGACCTCAGCCTGTCCAAGAAGGTCCCCGGCTGGCACTCGCCGGTCACGGTCTCGCTGTGCGTGGACAAGGACCGGTCGCTGGTGACTCACGGCCACGCCGCCCCCGTGACATCCTCCGAGCTCATCGGCGATCCGCCGCCTGCGCTCGCCGGGATCGCCGAAGTTGGGTTGGAAGTGGAGCCGTGGGCCAAGGCGGCGCACCAGTCCGGGGTGAAGCTCTTCGGCGATGTGGGCTGGGATCCCAGCGGGGTCTGGGCGCCTGTCCGGCTGGAGAACCTGCAGTACTTCCACGCGTTCCTGCCCAACCAGCGCGAAGCCATGGCCTTCACCGGCAAGGATGATCCCTGGACTGCCTTGTATGCGCTGGCTGACCGCGTTCCTGTGGCAGTGGTGACGCTGGGGCCGCAGGGTGCCATGGCTGTGGACTCGGAGACAGGGGAGGAAGAGTGGGTGCCCTCGCTGCCCGTGAAGGCTTTTGATCCCACCGGCGCCGGTGATTGTTTCGACGCCGCGTTCATCGTTGGGAGCCTGGCCGGCTGGCCGCTGGGGAACAGGCTGCGTTTCGCGAACCTTTGTGCCTCCCTGGCGGTGCAGGAAGTGGGCGGCTCACTGGCCGCACCAGGGTGGGGTGACATCGCCGACTGGTGGAAGCGCGCCAACGCCCGGCCGGAACGGCAGACCAGCCAATGGCTGCGGCGGTTCTCGTTTTTGGCCGACATCGTCCACGACGTTCCTCTCGCCGCCCAGCGCAGGGCAGCAGCCACCATCGCACACCTCTCCGACGCGTGATTATTCGGCCCGAAGCGCCAGCACTAGAATCACTTAGGTGACTTACCCCGCTACAGCCGGTGATTTCGACGCTGCGCCCGCACAGGACCACCGCCACGAAAGGTCCGCCGTGATCGACCTTGATGCCATCCGGCACAACGTCCGCCGGCTGGCCGCAGCAGCATCCCCGGCGAAGGTCATGGCCGTGGTGAAGGCTGACGCTTACGGCCACGGTGCGGTTCCCGTGGCCCGGGCGGCCCTCGAAGCCGGTGCATCGTGGCTGGGCGTCGCGCACATCTCCGAGGCACTGGCCCTGCGCGCCGCGGGTATCGACGCGCCGCTTCTCGCCTGGCTGCACACCACTGAAAGCAACTTCGGGGCGGCGGTGGCTGCCGGCGTCGACATCGGATGCTCAGGCTGGGAGCTGAACCGTATTGTGGCGGCGGCCCGCGAGCAGGAGCGCCCGGCCCGGATCCACCTCAAAGTCGATACCGGCCTGGGCCGTAACGGCGCCACCCTTGATACCTGGGACCACCTGGTGGGCGAAGCCATGGAATACCAGGACCAGGGGCTGCTGCGCGTGGTGGGGATCTTCTCGCACCTCGCCGTCGCTGACGAGCCGGAGCGGCCGGAGACCGACCAGCAGCTCGCCGCGTTCCGCGAAGTGCTGGCGGTTGCTGAGGACGCCGGAGTGGACCCGGAGGTACGGCATCTGGCCAATACCCCCGCCACGCTGTCCCGTCCCGATACCCACTTCGACCTGGTCCGCGTGGGCCTGGGCATTTACGGGCTTTCGCCCTTTGACGGCCAGACCTCGGCCGAACTGGGACTCCGCCCGGCCATGACGCTGCGGACCGTGGTATCGCAGTGCAAGGAAGTGCCGGACGGTCAGGGCGTGTCCTACGGCCTCCGCTACCACACGAGCGGCCCCAGCACCCTGGGCCTGATCCCGATGGGCTACGCCGACGGGATTCCGCGTGTTGCCACCGGCGGCCCGGTCCGGGTGGCCGGCAAGACCTACCCTGTGGTGGGGCGGATCGCCATGGACCAGATGGTGGTCGACCTCGGGGACGTTGGCCCCGGGGGTGCCGGCCTCCTGGGTGCCGAAGCCGAGCTTTTTGGCGACGGAGCCGACGGCGGCCCCACCGCTGACGATTGGGCCCGCGCCGCCGGAACCATCAACTACGAGATTGTGACCCGGATCAGCCCCCGGGTTCCGCGCCGTTTCGTCAACGAACAGTTGGCCACCGCACACGGTGGGGAGGGGGCTGCATGAGTGCAAGCCAGCCTGCGGAGGACAGCCCTGGTGTCCGGCCCAACTGGGAAAAAACATTAACGGCGACGACGGCGGAGCAGACCCATAACCTCGGCGTGCGCCTTGCGGAGGTCCTTGAAGCCGGGGACCTGCTGGTGCTTTCCGGCGAGCTGGGCGCCGGGAAAACCACCTTCACGCAGGGGCTCGGTGAGGGCCTGGGCGTCCGTTCCGGCGTCATTTCCCCCACGTTTGTCCTGGTCCGCATCCACCCCAACCTGCCGGACGGGCCACGCCCAGGTGGGCCCGACCTGGTGCACGTGGACGCGTACCGCCTGGGTTCAGCAGCCGAAATTGACGATATCGATCTCGAGAACACGCTGGACTCCTCCGTGACAGTGGTCGAGTGGGGACACGACCGGGTGGAACACCTGACCGATAGCCGGCTTGAAATCGACCTTCACCGGGCCATCGGGCTCAGTGCCGGGGACGGTGCAGCCGCCTCGACTGCCAGCCGCACCAGGGACGGCGAAACCCTCGACTTCGACAATGAGGACACCGACGAGCCCCGGACCATTGTGATGCGCGGCTATGGTCCGCGCTGGGCTTCCGTTCCGGAACCGGTGGCCGCCTTCGAAGGGACATCCTGATGCTGATCCTCGCCATCGACACCTCCGCCGTGGCCAGCGCTGCCCTGGTCTCGGACGACGCCCTTGAAGGCGTGGTGGCCAGCTTCTCCACCGAGGACACCCGGAGCCACGCGGAAGTCCTTGCACCGGAAATCCAGCAACTGCTGCTTGACGCCGGTATCAGCGGCAATGACATTGACGCCCTCGTGGTGGGCGTGGGGCCGGGTCCCTTCACCGGACTGCGGTCCGGAATCGCCACCGCGCGGACCCTGTCGTTTGTCTGGGGCAAACCGCTGTACGGAATGATGAGCCTGGACGCGGTGGCGCTGGAAGTCGCGGAATCCACTACCGCCGCCCCGGAATTCCTGGTGGTCACGGACGCGCGGCGCAAGGAAGTCTACTGGGCGCGGTACGCCCTCACGGAAGGACAGCTTCCGGTGCTGGAAGACGGCCCGCACGTCAGTTTCGCCACAGACCTGCCGGATCTTCCCGCCTACGGTGCCGGCGCCGGGCTCTACGCCGACACTCTGACAGCGAACGAAGAATTCGCCCGGGAACAGCCGGACGCCCTTTACCTGGGCCAGTTCGCGCTGGCCCGCCTCGCCGCCGGTGCTGACCTTCTGGATTCCACGCCCCTCTACCTGCGCGAATCCGACGCCCAGGTTCCCGGACCACGGAAGAGGGCCCTGTGAACCCCGCCCCGGATATCAGCAACCACGGAATCTCCGTGCGGGAGATGACCCCCGACGACGTGATCGCCGTCAGCGTTTTGGAGCAACGGCTTTTCCCGGTGGACGCCTGGCCGCTGCACATGTTTTACGACGAGCTGGCCCAGCCGGACACCCGGTGGTACCTGGTGGCCGAGGGCAGTGAAGGCATCGTGGGCTACGCCGGGCTGATGTGCATCGAACCCATCGCGGACGTGCAGACTATCGCCGTCGTGCCTGAATACGAAGGGCGGGGGATCGGCACCACGCTGCTGACGCGGCTCATCGAGGAGGCCCGACGCCGGTACGCGGCGGACCTGCTGCTGGAGGTCCGCGCCGACAATCCCCGCGCCCAGCAGCTCTACCTCCGTTTCGGCTTCGAGCAGATCCACGTGCGCCCCGGTTACTACCGCGATGGCGTGGACGCCCTCATCATGCGGCTCCAGCTCACCGGCGATGCCGCACGGGACAGCGGCAAGGAAACAAGCAAGGAAAAAGGGGACGAAGCATCAACGGAAGCAGGCCAGCCATGAACCGCTCGCAACCCTTGGTGCTCGGTATCGAATCCTCCTGCGACGAGACGGGAGTGGGCATTGTCCGGGGGACCACCCTCCTGACCAACACCGTCTCCTCCTCTATGGACGAGCACGTCCGGTTCGGCGGGGTCATCCCCGAAATCGCCTCGCGCGCCCACCTCGATGCTTTTGTTCCCACGCTCGAGCAGGCGCTGTCCGAGGCCGGCGTCACCCTCGATGAGGTGGACGCCATCGCCGTCACCTCGGGCCCGGGCCTGGCCGGCGCCCTCATGGTGGGGGTCTGCGCGGCCAAGGCGCTCGCCGTGGCCACCGGAAAACCGCTGTACGCCATCAACCATCTTGTGGCGCACGTCGGCGTCGGCCTGCTCGACGGCGAGGACGGGCAGGCGCCGGAGCTGCCGGAAAACCTCGGCGCCCTGCTGGTCTCCGGCGGGCACACCGAAATCCTGAAAATCAACAGCATCACGGAGGACGTTGCCCTCCTCGGCTCCACCATTGACGACGCCGCCGGCGAAGCCTACGACAAAGTGGCCCGCATCCTCGGCCTCGGCTACCCGGGCGGCCCCGCCATCGACAGGATGGCCCGCACCGGCAACCCCAAGTCCATCCGCTTCCCCCGCGGCCTCAGCCAGCCCAAGTACATGGGCACCGCCGAAGAACCCGGCCCGCACCGCTACGACTGGTCCTTCAGTGGACTCAAGACCGCGGTGGCCCGGTGCGTGGAGCAGTTCGAGGCGCGCGGCGAGGAAGTTCCGGTAGCGGACATTGCGGCGGCCTTCCAGGAAGCCGTGGTGGACATCATCTCTTCCAAGGCCGTGCTCGCGTGCCGGGAACACGGCATCAAGGATGTTCTGCTGGGCGGCGGCGTGGCGGCCAACTCGCGGCTTCGGGAGCTGACCGGCCAGCGCTGCGCCTCGGCGGGGATCAGGCTGCACGTGCCGCCGCTGGACCTCTGCACGGACAACGGTGCCATGGTGGCAGCCCTGGGCGCACAGCTGGTGATGGCAGGGGTGGAACCGAGCGGAATCGATTTTGCCCCGGACTCATCCATGCCGGTCACGTCGGTATCGCTCCCCGCCTGAAACCCCGCTTGACCTATCAGTTTTGGTCCCCAAAACACCTGTTTGGGGACCAAAACTGATAGGTCAACGCAAAGTAGGTCAGGCGGTGGGGCCGTTCCGCATCTGCTTCACCAGGTCCAGGACCACGGCCTGGAGGTCACCGCCGTGTTCTTCGGCCACCCGGCGCTGGCGCTGGTAGCCGGCGCCGCGGCGGATGATCTTTTCGACGTCGGCCAGCTCATCGGGGCAGCCCAGCTTGGCGGCCACCGGCTCCAGCCGGTTCAGGGTTTCCAACAGGTGGTCGGTCACCAGCTGTTCCTTGCCGGCGGCGTCGAGGATGATGATGGCGTCCATCCCGTAGCGTGCAGCCCGCCACTTGTTCTCCTGCACATGCCAGGGCGGCATAGTGGGAATGGTCCCGCCGTTGTCCAGGGTGGTGGAGAACTCATCCACCAGGCACTGGGTAAGGGCGGCGATGGCGCCCACTTCCTCGAGCGTGGCCAGGCCGTCGCAGATGCGCATCTCGATGGTGCCCAGGTTCGGCACGGGCCGGATGTCCCAGCGGATTTCCGAAAGGGTATCGATCACCCCCGTGGTGAACATGTCCTGCACGTAGGACTCGTACTCTTCCCAGGAAGCGAACTGGAAGGGCAGGCCGGCTGTGGGCAGCTGCTGGAACATCAGGGCCCGGTGCGACGCGTAACCGGTGTCCTCGCCGCCCCAGAACGGGCTCGACGCCGACAGCGCCTGGAAGTGCGGGAAGTAGTTGACCAGCCCGTCCAGTACGGGAAGTGCCTTCTCGCGGCGGTCCAGTCCCACATGCACGTGCACGCCGTAGATCACCATCTGGCGGCCCCACCACTGCGTGCGGTCGATGAGCTTGGCGTAACGCTCCTTGTCCGTCACCGGCTGCAGCTGCGGCGGGCTGAAGGGGTGGCTTCCGGCGCAAAACACTTCCACGCCCATGGGATCGGTGATTTCCCGGACCGCAGCCAAGGACCGGCTGAGGTCCTCCTTGGCTTCGCCGGCGGTTTCGCAGATTCCAGTGACCAGCTCAACCGTATTCAGCAGCAGTTCCTGCTTGATGTGCGGGTGCTCGTCATCCTCGTTCAGCTCGGGGTGCCGGGAGGCCACGCCGCGCAGCACCTGGTTGGCAACGGAGGCGAGTTCGCCGGTCCGCCCGTCCACCAGCGCGAGCTCCCATTCCACACCGAGGGTCGATTGCCTCGATGAAGCGAAGTCAATCTTCACGCGTTTCCTCACTGTCCGGGTTGCCGCTGGGCACGCCGCTGACAGGCTGTTGCTGGCGGGCGCGCGGTGGTTCAAGTCTAGTGCAGGGGTAGCATCGTATTGATGGCCTCGTTCCAACACCTGCGTGACAGTTTTCACAAAACCTTCCCCGTCCTGGCTGCAGCCTCCGCTGCGGTGGCACTCGCGTCCTGCTCTGCCGCCCCGCCGGCTGCCCCTTCACAGGCACCCTCCACGCCTGCCGCGCCTTTGGTAACACCGCGTACGACGCCGGCACCTGGCACTGCTTCCCCGTCACCTTCCGCGACGGCCGACCCTGCCCTGCGGCCATTGGGATGGGGACCCCAGCAACAGGACCAGGACGCCGCTGCCGCGGCGGTTGCCGCGATGTCGCCCGAACAGAAGGCGGGCCAGGTCCTCCTGCCCTTCTTTGCCGGCACGGACGCAGCCGCCCATGCCGCCGTCGTCGAACGCCTGCACCTGGCCGGGTCCATCATCATGGGCGACAACGTCCCGCTGGATCCTCAGGGAAAGGTGGATGTTGCCGCCATGACCGCCATAAACCAGCGGCTCGCGCAGGCCTTCAGGGCTGACGGCAGGCCATGGCCGGGGATCATCGGTGTGGACCAGGAGGGCGGGATGGTGGCCCGGCTGGGGGCGCCGCTGACAGAGTGGCCGGTACCCATGAGCTACGGCGCCGCCGGCAGCGGCCCCCTGGCGCAGGAAGCCGGGCAGGGCCTGGCCGGCGAACTGGTGCCGCTGGGTTTCAACACGGATTTCGCCCCGGATACCGACGTGACCGTCGGGCCGAAGGATCCCACCATCGGTGCCCGTTCCATGTCCGGGGACCCGGACGCCGTGGGCAGCCTGGGTGCGGCGTTCTCCCAGGGCATGCTCGCCGCGGGCGTCCTCCCGGTCGTCAAGCATTTTCCCGGACATGGCTCCGTCACGGCTGATTCCCACCTGAACCTTCCCTCGCAGCCGGCCTCAGTGGCGGAACTACAGGCGCGCGACTGGAAGCCCTTCCAGGCTGCCATCGCCGCGGGTGCCCCCATGATCATGACGGGGCACATCGCCGTGCCTGCCCTGGAACCCGGCGTGCCGGCGTCGCTCTCCGCCCCTACCTATGCCGCACTGCGGGGGCTCGGCTTCAAGGGTGTGGCCGTCACCGATGCCCTGAACATGGGAGCGGTGAGCAAGCAGTATCCGGCAGGGTCCGCCGCCGTGAAGGCGCTGGCTGCGGGCGCCGACCTGCTGCTGATGCCTGCGGATGTCCAGCAGGCCCACGCCGCCATTGTTCAGGCCGCAGCGTCCGGTGCCCTGCCCGCCGCCCGGCTCGATGAAGCCGCCCTGCGGGTGGCCACCATGATGACCTGGCATGCCAGGACAGCAGCCGCGCCGGCAGGCGCCCCGGCCGGCACCGGTGGCGCCCTGTCTGCCAAGGTTTCGGCTGCCGCGGTGACGGTTCTCACGGGCCAGTGTTCCGGCCCCCTCACGTCCGGCGGAGTCCAGGTGGCTGGCGGCAGCGCTGCGGACAGGGAACGGTTCGCGGCTGCTGCCGCCCGCGCCGGGATCACCGTCGGTTCCGGGCCTGTTGTCAGCCTCATCGGATACGGCGGCCGCCCCGCCGGAGGAGACATCGCCGTCGCCCTTGATGCCCCGTGGCCCCTGCAGGATGCCACCGCGCCCGTGAAGATGGCCGTGTATGGCCGCAGCCAGGGGGCGTTCGACGCGCTTGCTGCCGTCCTGGCCGGAAAGGCGACCGCCCCGGGGAAGCTGCCCGCCGCCGTCGGAAGCTACCCGGCCGGCACCGGCTGCCCGTAAGAACGCGTTTAATGGTCTGGTGCCCATTCTGAATAAAGACATGACCCTCTGCATCTCGCTCTCGGCCCGGCCCAGCAACAACGGGACCCGGTTCCACAACCACCTCTATGAGCAGCTGGACCTGAACTGGATCTACAAGGCGTTCGCCCCCACCAACCTGGAACAGGCCATCGCCGGGGTGCGCGGGCTGGGCATCCGCGGGTGCGCCGTCTCCATGCCGTACAAGGAAGACGTGATCGCCCTCGTTGATGAGATGGACCCCTCTGCCAAGGCCATCGACTCCGTCAACACCATCGTGAACACGGACGGGCGTCTCTTGGCCTACAACACTGACTACACCGCGATCCAACAGCTCCTCGCGTCCAACCAGGTCCCCGCCAGCTATTCCGTGCTGGTCCAGGGCGCCGGCGGCATGGCCAAAGCAACGGTGGCCGCGCTCCGGGACGCCGGGTTCGCCGATGTCACCGTCCTCGCCCGGAACGAAACCACGGGCCGCGCACTCGCCGACCAGTACGGGTTCCAGTGGCGTCCGGAGCTCGACGGCGGGACAGCAGACCTGATCATCAACGTGACACCGCTGGGGATGGCTGGCGGATCCGACGTGGACACCCTGGCGTTCCCGCAGGAAACCATCGACGCAGCTAGCGTGGTCTTCGACGTCGTGGCCCTGCCCGCGGAAACCCCGCTGATCAAGGCCGCTCGTGCTGCCGGAAAGCCGGTGATCACCGGCGCCGAAGTGGCCACCATCCAGGCGCTGGAGCAGTTTGTCCTCTACACCGGCGTGCGACCCACCCCGGAACAGGTGCGCGCCGCCGAGGAGTTCATGCGCGCCCAGTAGGCAGCGCCGGGCAGAAAAGCTAGACCGGCTCCACCACGATGGCCACCCGGTCCTCCCCGATGCGGGTCAGGACAAGGGTGGCCGTTTTGTTGCCGGCCTTCTTCGCAGCTGCCTTGCCGCCGGGGAGCAGTTGCTTGCGCAGTTCCTCGGGCGTCACGGCGGTGCCGCGCTTTTTGATGTCCAGCACGCCGATGCCCTCCGCCTTCACCCACGCCTTAAGCGCTTTGACGTTGTAGGGCATCACGTCAAGGATCTTGTAGGCCCGCGCGAAGGGAGTGTCCACCAACTGGGGTGCACAAATGTAGGCGATGTGCTCGTCCACCAGGTGCCCGCCCAGTTGAAGCGCGACGTCGGCCACCAGCCCTGCGCGGATCACCGCACCGTCGGGCTCATAGAGGTAGCCCTCTGCCGGACCAACGGGAGCGGCGGGGCCGGCGCCGAAGTCCTCGGGGCTGGTCAGCTCGGCCGCGCCGGCCGCACCCAGGACCAGGGCGGCCCTGCGGATTCCGGGCCGCCGGACGGCGTTGAACCACAGCGCCACCTCGGTCACGTCGCCGGCCACGGAAACCCACTGGGCTTCACAGCCGGCCGGTACGGAGTCGTGCGGCATGCCCGGGCCCATCTTGACCCCCACCGCCTTGCCGGATGCGGCGAGGGACTCCACAAAGGACAGCGGAGGCGAAAAGGCCTCCGGGTCCCAGATGCGTTTAGTGCCGGACGTCGAGGTGACCCGGCGGGCAGGATCCAGCCAGACGCCGTCGATCCCGTCCAAGGGAACAGCTGTGGCATCGGCGTGGACCACCGTGGCATTGGGGAAGGGGATGAGGTTCACTGTGGCGCAGGCCGCCGTCGTCTCATCCATCTCCACCGCGGTGACGTTGATGTCCATGGATGCCAGTGCCATGGAGTCTGCGGCGAGGCCGCACCCCAGGTCCGCCACGTGGCTGATGTTGGCCCCGGCGAACCTCTGGGCGTGGCGGGCGGCGACGTTAAACCGGGTGGCCTGCTCCAGGCCGGCCTGGGTGAACAGCATCTGGCGGGCGAACTCGCCGAATTTCGCCTCGGCCCTGGTGCGGAGCCGGGACTGGGTCAGGACGGCGGAAACCAGTTCGGGGGAGTGCCCGGCCTTGCGCAGCGCCGAGTTCAACTCAAAGGAAGTCTCCTCCTTGTAGGGGCCCAGGGACGCCAGCAGGTCCCAGCCTTCGGGAGTGAGCAGTGGCGCGATCTGGTCCTGGGGAGCGTGAGGCATGCGTTCCAGCCTAGTGGAGCAGGCCCGGGCGGGATGCGGGATAGTGTTGAAACCATGGAAGAGAGCGCAGGCCCCCCGCAGTCCGACGAACCAGCCAAGGACAAGGGGCCCGCCAGATATGCCCGGACAGCTCTGATTGCCGGCGCCCTCGTGGCTGTGGTCTGCATTGGGCTCCTGGTGGTGATCTTCTCCCTGGACACGTTCAATGCAACCGTCTATTCAGTGGGCGGCAACGACATCGCCGGTGACACGCAGGAAGCCCGGGACATCCGGGGGTTGTACGACGGCGCTCGCGCCGGAAGCATCGCTGTGCTGGTTGCCGCGCTGCTGGTGACTGCAGGGGCGGGGGCCCTTCTTTACCGCGAACGGAACTCCGGAGCGGGGGACGGCGAAAGCGGGGAAGACGTCGATTTCGAGGACCTCGGCCGCTGAGGCCCGCCGGCGCTGGTCAGCAGGACTCCGGAGATCACCAAAACGCCGCCCAGGATCTGCGGCAGTGTGATCGGCTGGCCCAGGGCGACGGTGATCAGGGCGGTGAAGACCGCAATGAGGTTCAGGTAGTTGCCCGCGTTCGCGGCCGTGGTGCGTTTCAGGGCAAGGTTCCAGAGCAGGTAGGAACCCAGTGACGGAAACAGGGCAATAAAGGCAAGGGACCAGCCCTCGGAGGGTGTCTGTGGCAGCCCGGCCCCCGTGATGAGGGCCAGCGGGCTGAGGAAGACGGCGGCCATCGCCACCTGGAGCGCCGTGGACGTGATCGCCGGGATATTCACCCTCCGGGCAATGATGGTGTAGAGGCCCCACACCGTGATGGCCGCGAGGATCAGCATTTCCCCTTTGTTGATGGAAAACGTCAGCAACCGGTTGATGTCGCCTCCGGTGAGGACCAGCAGGACACCTGCCAGGCCCAGGCCGATACCCGCCCAGCCCAGCGGACGCGGCCTGTCCCGGAGCAGGATCACGGCCAGCACCACGATCAGCGCAGGGTTGGCCGCCGTCACCAGCGACGCGTTCAGGGCGGAGGTGTGGCCCAGCGCGCTGTAGAGCAGCAGGGTGTAGGCGCTCATGCCCAGGGAACTCAGGAGCAGCAGGACGGGCCAGCGGCGCAGGACGCCCCGCCAGTCCGGGCGCTCCACCAGCTGCGCCAGGACCAGCAGCGGCGCCGCTGCGAGGGTCCAGCGCCAGTAAGTGAGCTGCAGCGGCTGCATTGTCTCCATGGCCGCATGGCCCACGACGAAGTTTCCGGCCCAGAAGAGGGTGGCAAGGATCAGGTAGGCAGCGGCTCGCACCGGTCAAATGTACACATTGAGGGTTCGCAGATGACGAAACTCTGGCACTCGCCTTGACCGAGTGCTAACCCTTACATAGAGTCTTCATTAGCACTCTCCCTAGGAGGGTGCTAATACATGAAGAGCTGCCAGCCAGGCTGCTGCCGGCACCGCGACGACGGTTTGCCAGCCAGGGCGGGAAGCTTTCCAGTCCACGAATTTGCTGACGAAAAGGAGAGGTCCGAGTGTCGGTCTCTATTAAGCCTCTTGAGGATCGTATTGTTGTCCGCCCGCTCGAAGCCGAGCAGACCACGGCTTCCGGCCTGGTTATCCCGGACTCCGCGCAGGAGAAGCCCCAGGAAGGCGAAGTTGTTGCAGTAGGCCCCGGCCGCTTTGACGACAACGGCAACCGCGTCCCGCTGGACGTTGCCGAGGGCGACGTTGTTATCTACTCCAAGTACGGCGGAACCGAAGTCAAGCACAGCGGCACCGAGTACCTCGTGCTGTCCGCCCGCGACGTCCTGGCGATCGTCGTAAAGTAACTCTTTCGGATCCCCGTGCCGCTGGTCATGCCTACTGCTGGTCAGCTGCACGGGGTTCTGTCTTGAAAGGACTGAATCATGGCAAAGCAGCTTGCGTTTAACGACGCTGCACGCCGGTCTCTTGAAGCCGGCATCGACAAGCTCGCCAACACCGTCAAGGTGACGCTCGGCCCCCGCGGCCGCAACGTTGTCCTGGACAAGAAGTGGGGCGCGCCCACCATCACGAACGACGGCGTCACCATCGCCCGCGAAGTTGAGCTGGACGACCCGTACGAGAACCTTGGCGCCCAGCTGGCCAAGGAAGTTGCCACCAAGACCAACGATGTTGCCGGCGACGGCACCACCACCGCAACGGTCCTGGCCCAGGCACTGGTCAAGGAAGGCCTGCGCAACGTTGCAGCAGGTGCTGCCCCCGGCCAGATCAAGCGCGGCATCGAGGTTTCCGTTGAAGCCGTCGCCGCCCGCCTGCTGGAGAACGCCCGCCCCGTAGAAGGCACCCAGGTGGCCAGCGTTGCAGCCATCTCCGCCCAGAGCGATGAGGTTGGGGAGCTCCTGGCCGAGGCTTTCGGCAAGGTTGGCAAGGATGGTGTGATCACCATCGAGGAATCCTCCACCACGCAGACCGAACTGGTCCTCACCGAGGGTATGCAGTTCGACAAGGGCTACCTTTCCCCGTACTTCATCACGGATGCGGACCGCCAGGAAGCAATCCTCGAAGACGCACTCATCCTGATCAACCAGGGCAAGATTTCCTCGCTGCAGGACTTCCTGCCGCTGCTGGAGAAGGCACTTCAGGCCGGCAAGCCGCTGTTCATCATTGCTGAAGACGTCGACGGCGAGGCCCTGTCCACGCTGATCGTCAACCGCATCCGCGGCACCCTGAACGTGGTTGCCGTCAAGGCTCCTGGCTTCGGTGACCGCCGCAAGGCCATGCTGCAGGACATTGCCACCCTCACCGGTGCGCAGGTTGTGTCCCCGGAGCTGGGCCTGAGCCTGGACACCGTTGGCCTTGAGGTGCTGGGTACCGCCCGCCGCATCACGGTCACCAAGGACAACACCACCATCGTTGACGGCGCCGGAACGGCCGAGGACGTGGCAGCCCGCGTGGCACAGCTGCGTGCCGAGCTGACCCGCACCGACTCCGACTGGGACAAGGAGAAGCTCCAGGAGCGCCTGGCCAAGCTGGCCGGCGGTATCGGCGTGATCAAGGTTGGCGCAGCCACCGAGGTTGAGCTGAAGGAAAAGAAGCACCGCATCGAGGACGCCGTGTCCTCCACCCGCGCTGCCCTCGAAGAAGGCATCGTGGCTGGCGGCGGTTCGGCCCTGATCCACGCCCTTAAGGCACTGGATGAGGACCCCGCTGTCAAGGCCCTCGACGGCGATGCAGCAGCTGCTGTGGGCATCGTCCGCCGCGCGCTGGTCCAGCCGCTGCGCTGGATCGCCCAGAACGCCGGCTTCGACGGCTACGTCATCACGGCCAAGGTTGCCGAACTCGAAACCAACAACGGCTTCAACGCCAAGTCGGGCGAGTACGAGGACCTAATCGCCGCCGGCGTGATCGACCCCGTCAAGGTCACCCGCGCAGCCCTCCGCAACGCAGCCTCCATCGCTGCCCTGGTTCTCACCACCGAGACCCTTGTTGTGGAGAAGCCTGCCGACGAAGACGAGCACGCAGGCCACAGCCACAGCCACTAAGCCCCACCGTCGCAAAAAACCGGTCCAGCATCAGCTGGGCCGGTTTTTTGTACCCGGGAAACCCGGGGGAGTTTACTTCTTCACGGCGTAGCGCACATGGGTGGCAAATGTGGAGCTGACGGTTTTGATGATTTCCAGGTCGATATCCTGATCGAAGCCGTCGAACAGGCGCTTGCCCGCTCCCAGGATCACCGGTGCCGTGGACAGCACGAGCTCGTCCACCCGCCCGGCGGCCAGCGCCTGCCGGATCACGTCCGCGCCGCCGCCGATCGACACGTCCTTGCCTCCGGCCTCCGCAACAGCCTGCGCCAGGGCCTCTTCAAGCCCGGACACAAACGTGAAGCCGGACTCTGTCACAGGCTGGTCCTGCACACGGTGGGTAAGCACCATCAGTGGGCCGGGGAACGGGTTGGTTCCTCCCCACGCTCCGGCAGCGTCGTACATCCCGCGGCCCACAATGCCGGCGCCCAGGCCGGCAACAAGTTCGTCGTAGAAGTCCTTGTCGGGGCCCTGCATCGCGAAGTCGTGTCCGCCGTCGTAGGTCCAGGGGCCACCCATCACCCAGTAGTGCAGCCGTTCGCCGCCCTTGCCCAGGCCGTAGGCTGGCCCGTCGTCGGGGCCGGTAATAAAACCGTCAACCGAGGTGGTGATGGCCGCGATGACCCTTGCCAAGGCTGTCAGCCCATCTCCCGGGTTTCGACCTCGCCTGCGCGCTCGTAGACCAGGGACACCGCCCCTTTCGGGAAGCTTCGTGCCGGCTCGGCGAGGCGGAAGGAGGCGGGGATGGTTCCGGCGTCGAAGAGGCGCTTGCCCTGCCCCAAGGTGACCGGGTAGAGCCAGATGTGGAGGCGGTCCAGCACGTTGGCCGCGAGCAGCGAGCGGATGAGGACGCCGCTGCCGAACATGTGCACCTCGCCGTACTCGTCGCGGAGCCTTCCCGCGGCGGTGGCATCCGGCAGCACCGTAGTGCCCTCCCAGCCAGGCGATGTAAGGCCCTTGGACACAACGAACTTGGGCACCCGGTTCAGTGTGCCCCCGATCTCGTCGGACTGGTGGGGCCAGTAGGCGGCGAAGATGTCATAGGTCTTCCGGCCCAGAAGCAGGGCGTCAATCTTGGCGATCTCCTCGCCGATGGCGCCCCCGGCCTCGTCATCGGACACCGGCGCCTGCCAGCCGCCAAAGGCGAAGTTGCCCTCAGCGTCCTCTTCGCGGCCGCCGGGCGCCTGGTACACGCCGTCAAGGGTAAGGAACAGGTTCGCGACTATGATTCCCACGCGTCCAGTGTGGAGCAGCGTCCGGGCGCTGTCCAGAGTCCGCGTGGCAGACTGATGCCATGCTGCTCGATGAGCTCGTGAAGACCACGGACGCCGTCGCGTCCACCCGCTCCAGGCTTGCGAAGGTGGAGGCACTGGCGGACCTGCTGCGCCGGCTGGACCCGGCGGAGATCACGACGGCGGTTGGCCTGCTCAGTGCCAGGCCGCGGCAGGGCAGGGTAGGGATCGGCTGGCGCGGCATGTCGGCGGCCATGGGGGAGCCCGCCGCTGCACCCAGCCTCACCGTGGCCGACCTCGACGCCGCATTGGACCGGCTGCTCGCCACTGCCGGTGCCGGATCAGCGGCGGAGCGCGCTGCCACCCTCCGGACACTGACCGCGGCAGCCACCGAACGCGAGCAGGCATTCATCGCCGGAGTGCTGCTGGGCGAGTTGCGGACCGGCGCACTCGAAGGCGTACTGACTGATGCGGTGGCGCGCGCCGCGGACCGTCCGGTTGAAGCAGTTCGCCGCGCGGCTATGCTCTCCGGCGATCTTGGCGGAACCGCACTGCTGGCGCTGACGGGCACGGCGGCCGAGCTGGATGAGGTGGGCCTCGTCGTCGGCCGTCCCGTGCAGCCCATGCTCGCCGCCACAGCGGCCAGCGTGGACGCGGCGCTTGAGGTCACGGGCGAGGCCTCCGTGGAATATAAGCTCGACGGCGCCCGCATCCAGGTGCACCGGGTTGGCGACGACGTGCGCATCTTCACCCGAACGCTCGCCGAGGTGACCCACCGCCTGCCCGAAGTGGTGGAGGTGGTGCGCGGTTTGCCGGTGCGCGACGTGATCCTCGACGGCGAGACCCTCGCCTTGGACGAGGACGGCGGGCCCCGGCCATTCCAGGAGACGATGTCCCGTTTCGGGGCGGAGGTGGCGCGCACCACCCTGCTGCACCCATGGTTTTTCGACGTGCTGCACCTGGACGGCCGCAACCTGTTGGACGAGCCGCTGGCCACGCGGCTCGCGGTGCTCGAAGGCATCGCGCCTGGGCATCGAATTCCTGGCAGAATCACGGCTGATGCCGCTGTTGCCGGGCAAGTGTCCCGTGATGCGCTCTCCGCTGGCCACGAAGGCGTGATGGTGAAGGCTGTGGGATCGGCCTACGCGGCCGGCCGGCGTGGATCCAACTGGATCAAGGTGAAACCGGTGCTCACCTACGACCTGGTGGTGCTCGCCTGCGAGTGGGGGTCGGGGCGGCGCACCGGGCTGCTCTCCAACCTGCACCTGGGCGCGCTTGACCCCGCCGGAGAGTTCGGCCCGCCCGGCGGGTACGTGATGGTGGGCAAAACCTTCAAGGGTCTCACCGACGCGTTGCTGCAATGGCAGACAGAAAAGTTCCAGGAGCTTGAGGTGCGCCGCACCGCCGGAACGGTGTGGGTGGAGCCCGTCACTGTCGTCGAGATCGCGATCGACGGCGTGCAGCAGTCCACGCGCTATCCGGGCGGGATTGCGCTCCGCTTCGCCCGGGTCAAGCGCTACCGCGATGACAAAACCGCGGCGGAGGCAGACACCATCCAAACGCTCCGCGGACTGCTCCGCTCCTAGCCGGTCAGGCTGTTGTCTCAGCTGCGCCGCGGGCGTACGGTGGCGCTTAAGTACGGCCGCCCATGCATTGTGGGATGTCCTGCAGGCGCCAGGATGGCGGGCCGGCAGGGTGGTATCCGAAAGGAGGCCAGGTGACAGCTGAGACAGGCCTGGACCAGGGCCGGTCAGCCTTTCGTGACCACCGGTGGACCGATGCGTTCGAAAACTTCCGCGATGCGGACCAGCGGGGTGGACTGCCGGCAGCGGACCTTGAACGGCTGGCCACGGCGGAGATCCTGACCGGCAACGCGGTGACCGGCCTGGAATCGCTCACCCGGGCCCACGAGGAGTACCTGGTCATGGGCGACATCGTGGGCGCCGCCAGGTGTGCTGGCTGGATGGCGATGCACTTAACGCATCTGGGGGAGGGGGCGCGGGCCGGAGGTTGGCTGGCACGCGGCCGGAGGCTGGTGGATGAACTCGCCGAACCGGACGCGGTACAGGGCTTCCTGCTCATCCCGCAGTGCTTGGGAATGCTGTACGGCGGCGACCCCGCAGGAGCCCTCAAGCTGTTTTCCGAGGCTGCGCAGATCGGCCAACGGTTCCAGGACAGGGACCTGTCCGCTCTCGCGCTGCTCGGCACCGGCCAGGCCACCCTGGAACTGGGCCGGCCCGAGGAGGGCCTGCGGATCTTCGATGAAGTGATGGTGGCAGTCACGGCGGGGGAACTCTCAGCAGTGCCGTCAGGAATTGCCTACTGCGCCGTGATCGGAAACTGCCACATTGCTTTCGACCTGGAACGGGCCTTGCAATGGACTGCCGCCCTCGACCGCTGGTGCCGGGACCGCCCCGACATGGTCGCCTTCAGCGGACAATGCCAGGCCCACAGGGCAGAACTGTTCCGGCTGCACGGAGCCTGGGCGGAAGCGCTCGAGGCAGCCGCCGCGGCCCAGGATCGATCCGGCCGGGGTGATCCCCAGGCGATGTACGGGGGCCATTACCAGCAGGGCGAAGTAGAGCGGCTGACCGGGAAACTGGATCTGGCGGAAACTTCCTTCATGCAGGCGGCGCGCAGCGGTTATGAGCCGCAACCCGGACTGGCCCTGGTGTCCCTGGCGCGCGGCGACGTGCAGCAGGCGCAGGCAATGATCCGGCGGGCCGCTGGCCTGGCTGACGCGGCTACCCGCCGGCATCTGTTGCCCGCGCTGGTGGACATCGAGCTGGCAGTGCCTGACCTGCCCGCAGCGGGCAAGGGTGCCGCGGAACTGGGCCGCTTCGCGCAGGAGTGCCCCCTGCCCATGGTGCGGGCGGTCGCGCGCCAGGCTGAAGGAGCGGTCCGGCTGGAGGAAGGTGATCCGGGCGGCGCGGCCCAATCCTTGCGCCAGGCCTGGCATCTCTGGCTTGAACTTGGCGTGCCGTACGAGGCTTCCCGCTGCCGGGTCCTGATCGGACGGGCCTGCCGGGATCTTGGCGATGAGGCGTCAGCACGGATGGAGTTCGAAGCGGCGCATGCGGAGTTCCTGGAGCTGGGAGCGGCGCCGGCGGCTGCCTGGGCGGCCTCGCTGATGCCAACGAACGACGGCGGGACTGCCGGGCCACTGACCCCCAGGGAAGCGGAGGTGCTGCGGCTCGTGGCCTCCGGCCAGGGCAACCGGGCCATTGCGGCGCTCCTTTTCCTCAGCGAAAAGACGGTGGCACGGCATATCAGCAACATCTTCCTGAAGCTGGGCCTGTCCTCGAGGGCCGCGGCCACCAGGTATGCCTTTGAACACGGGCTGGCCGGCTGAAGGGATCTGCACAGAATTACCCATCCAGTGCCCGCCGCGCATTTGCATAATTTCCCCGAAGCCGGGAAGAAGGCCCCGATCATAGCCTCGAAGCATGAACCTTCCAGTCCTTGCAGGCACCCTCTCGACGGTGCTCTTTGCCGTGGGAATGCTGCCAATGCTGGTGAAAGCCGCACGCACGCGGGACCTCGCTTCCTACAGCCTGGGGAACCTGGTCCTGAGCAATGTAGCCAACGCCGTGCACTGCGTTTACGTTTTCAACCTCCCGGCCGGGCCCATCTGGGTCCTCCACCTCGCCTACGTCCTCGCCTCCGCGCTGATGCTGGCGTGGTGGCTGCGCTACCGGGAAGCGGACAGCGACGGCCGGAGCACCCGGGCAGCAGGACACCAGGAACGTTCAACAGCAGGCATCCCCGTTAAAGAAGCAGGAGCACAGCCATGAACAACAACAACGTGACCGGCATGCTGGACACGATCATCATCGGCGGCGGCCAGGCAGGCCTCACGGTGGGCCATCACCTGAAGAAGCAGCAACAGAACTTCCTCATCCTGGACGCAAACCCGCGCACGGGAGACGCATGGCGCCAGCGCTGGGACTCGCTCCGGGTGTTCACCCCCGCCAAGTACGACGGCCTGCCGGGCGAGCCGTTCCCGGCAGACCCGCTGTCCTTCCCCACCAAGGATGAGGTGGCCGGATACCTGGAAGGATACGCCGAACGGAACGCCCTGCCCGTGCTGCACGGCACCCGGGTGGAACGCTTGTGGCGGGAAGGCGGGCACTTCATCGCAGCAGCAGCCGACGGACGCCGCTGGGAGGCGCGCAACGCCGTCGTCGCCACCGGAGTCAGCCAGACCCCCAAGGTTCCCGGCTTCGCCACGGATCTGGCACCTTCTACGGTCCAGCTCCATTCGGCCTCCTACCGGAATCCGGGGCAGCTGCAGGACGGCTCCGTCCTGGTGGTGGGGCTGGGAAACTCGGGCGCAGAGATCGCCTTCGAAGTGAGCAGGACGCATCCCACCACTGTCGCCGGAAAGCCCGGCGGCGAACTGCCGGTGAAGCACGGGCGGGCCGCCGCCCGCTATGTGCTGCCGGTGGTGCGCTTCCTCGGCCTGCACGTCCTGAACCTCAACACTCCGGTGGGACGCAAAGTGGCGCCCGCCTTCAAGGCACACGCCGCGCCCCTGATCCGGACTAAAACCAAGGACCTGGCCGCAGCAGGGGTGCGCTTGGTGCCACGGGTCACGGGTGTGGAGGACGGGAAGCCGGTCCTGGCGGACGGCACCCGGCTGGACGTGGCCAACGTGATCTGGTGCACCGGTTTCCGCGACGACTTCAGCTGGATCGATCCGGACCTGCTCGTGGACGGTGAGCTGCCGCGGCAGCATCGTGGCGTGGCGCTCGATACGCCGGGTTTGTTCTTCCTGGGGCAGGAATTTTTGTACGCCGCGGCATCGGCAACACTGCCGGGAGCGGGCCGCGACGCGCGGTACTTGGCCGGAAAAATACCCTCCCTGGGTAGAATCGATGTTTTGCCTATGCGCCAGTGAGGTCTATTTGTGTCCGTAGCGAGAACAGAGGCTGCAGCCAAACCGCTGCCCGGAGCCAGTACCAGAAGCCGGAAACCCACCTTCCGGTCCGAGGTCCAAGGGCTCCGGGCCCTCGCCGTGTTGATGGTGGTTGCCTACCACGTGTGGCTTGGCCGGGTGTCCGGCGGCGTGGATATTTTCCTGCTGATCTCGGCCTTCCTGCTCACACTGTCGTTCGTCCGGAAAGCCGAGGCCGGACGTCCGTTCGGCCTCGTGGCGCACTGGCTGCACCTGTTCAAGCGGCTGTTGCCGGCCGCCGTCGTGGTGATCTTGGGCGTCCTTGCCGGAACCTGGCTGATCCTGCCGCAGAGCCGCTGGCCGCAGGTGCTGGACCAGGCCTGGGCCTCCCTCCTGTACAGCCAGAACTGGCTGCTCGCCGACACCGCCGTTGACTACTACGCCCAGGACCACGCCGGGGCCAGCCCCCTCCAGCACTTCTGGTCGCTCTCCATCCAGGGCCAGGTGTTCATCCTCTGGCCGCTGGTCTTCGCCGGAACTGCGGGGCTGCTGGTGCTCCTGCGCCGGATTCCTGCCTGTGCCGGCATAACCTACCGCGGGCTGCTGGCGGTGGTCTTCGGGACGGTCTTTGCCTGGTCGCTTGCCTACTCGGTGGAGCAGACCGCCACCAACCAGGCGTACGCCTACTTCGACACCCGCGCCCGCCTCTGGGAGTTCGCCCTGGGGTCGCTGCTGGCCCTTGCGCTGCCCTACCTCAAGCCGGCGCGGGGGCTGCGGGTAATGCTGGGCTGGGCCGGGCTGGCGGCCATGGTTTCGTGCGGCCTGCTGCTGACCGTGGACCGTTCCTTCCCCGGATACGTTGCGCTGTGGCCCACGCTGGCCGGCGCCGCCATCATCACGGCCGGGCAGACCGGCAGCCGCTTCGGCGTGGACAGGATGCTCAGCAGCAGGCCGCTGGTGGCACTGGGCGACAATTCCTACGCGCTGTACCTGTGGCACTGGCCGGTCCTTGTCCTGGCGCTCGCCGCCACCGGCGTGGAGGTACCCAACCTGGTCCAGGGCCTCACCATCGTCGGGGCCTCCGTGGTCCTGGCCGTCCTCACCACCCGCTTCGTGGAGAAGCCGCTGCGGGACTGGCACTGGCCGAAACTGCGCGCGTGGCGCACCGCCGTCGTGATTGTTGCCTGCGGCGCCCTGCTGGCAGGTCCCGTGGCCATTTGGCAGACCACGCTCACCGCTGAGGAAAGCGCGACGGCGGCACAGCCGCGGGAGCTCACGCCGGGGGCCGCGGCGCTCAGCCCCGGGAACGCCGCCGTACCCGCCCCTGACGCCAGGATCATTCCGGGCCCCGCCGCCCTGGACAACGACTGGGCCGGCATCCAGGACCCGTGCATCGGTGCCAACGCCACCCCTGATCCCATCCTCGAAGGCTGCCGGCAGGCGGTTCCGGAGGGGGAGGTGACCAAGCGCATCGTGGTCCTGGGGGATTCGCACTCGCAGCAATACCTGGGCGCCCTCGCGCCCATCGCGGCGGCACGCGGCTGGGAACTGGTAACGCTGCTGATGCCGGCCTGCCGCTTCGGTGCAGAATCGGAGACCCGGAACGCCGAGTGCAACGCCTACAACCAGGCCAGCGCCGCCTACGTCCTGGAACACCGGCCGGACGCCGTGTTCACCGTGGCATCGCTGACCCATGAAGAAGCGCCGTTCGAGACCGAGGTGCCGGGCTACCTGGACGGCGTCCGGCCGTTCGCCGACGCGGGCATCGAGATCGTAGGGATCCGGGACAACCCGCGGTTCACTTTCAACATGCCCGAGTGCGTGCAGCGCAACGGCGCAGACGCCCACGAATGCAGCGTCCCTGTGGAGGAGTCCCTGGCAGACCCGTCCCCGCTGGAGGCCTACCGGGGCAAAGTCGAGGGGCTCCACCTGATGGACCTGAGCGACTTCATCTGCGCCCGCGGCATCTGCCCGGGCGTGGTGGGGAACGTGTACGTCTATAAGGATGACAACCACCTCACCCGGACTTACGTGGAGACCATGATCCCCATGTTCGAGCAGCGCCTCCTCGCCGCCACAGGCTGGAGCTGAAGAGTTAGCCCGCGGCTGGGACGTTAGGGAGCGGGTGGGGCGTGCGGTTGCTCACATTGCCGGCTTGGAATAGGGGGATCGGCGCCAAGGTTCTAATATTTACTCAACACTTTCTGACCTCCGGACCGCCGCGCAGCGGTGATCTGCACAACTTCCTGCACAGGCCAGTCCCGTAATGACGGGCTGGTCATCGGCTGCAACCCCTACCCGCACGCAACCAAGGTAAGAGGCGCACTCATGACCGAGCCCGAACACAACCCCTTTGGCTTCATCGGCCTGACCTACGACGACGTCCTGCTCCTTCCGGGCCACACGGAGGTCATCCCCTCCGAAGCGGATACGTCCTCCCGGATTTCCAAGCGGATCACCGTGCAGACGCCGCTGCTGTCCGCGGCCATGGACACGGTGACAGAATCGCGGATGGCTATCGCAATGGCTCGCCAGGGCGGCCTGGGCGTGGTGCACCGCAACCTGTCCATCGCCGACCAGGCGGACCAGGTGGACCGCGTCAAGCGCAGCGAGTCGGGCATGATCACCAACCCGCTGACCATCCGGCCCGAGGCCACGCTGCGCGAACTCGATGACCTGTGCGCCCAGTACCGCGTGTCCGGCCTGCCGGTTGTTGACGAGGACAACCGCCTTCTGGGCATCGTCACCAACCGCGACACCCGCTTTGTGCCTGAGTCCGACTTCCCGCTGCGGCTCGTCAGCGACGTGATGACCAAGATGCCCCTGGTCACCGGGCATGTGGGCATCAGCCGCGAAGAGGCCTCGCACAAGCTGGCCACCAACAAGATCGAAAAGCTGCCCCTGGTGGATGAGCAGGGCCGGCTGAAGGGCCTGATCACCACCAAGGACTTCACCAAGGCGGAGCAGTACCCGCTGGCCACGAAGGACGATGAAGGCCGCCTCCGCGTAGGCGCTGCCATCGGCTTCTTCGGGGACGGCTGGGAGCGCGCCATGGCACTGGTTGATGCCGGCGTCGACGCCCTGTTCGTGGACACGGCCAACGGCCACTCGCAGGGCGTGCTGGACATGATCCGCCGCCTGAAGTCCGATCCCGTGGCGGCGCATGTGGACGTCATCGGCGGCCAGGCGGCCACCCGTGAAGGCGCCCAGGCCCTGATCGACGCCGGTGCCGACGGCATCAAGGTGGGCGTGGGACCGGGCTCCATCTGCACCACCCGCGTGGTGGCCGGTGTGGGCGTCCCGCAGATCACTGCCATCTACGAATCCGCCAAGGCAGCCATCCCTGCCGGGGTGCCCCTGATTGCCGACGGCGGCCTGCAGTACTCGGGCGACATCGGCAAGGCCCTGGTGGCCGGCGCCGACACCGTGATGCTCGGCTCCCTGCTGGCCGGCTGCGATGAGTCACCGGGCGAGCTGATCTTCGTCAACGGCAAGCAGTTCAAGTCCTACCGCGGCATGGGCTCCCTCGGCGCAATGCAGTCCCGGGGCAAGAACACGTCCTACTCCAAGGACCGCTACTTCCAGGCGGACGTTTCCGGTGATGACAAGCTCATTCCCGAAGGCATTGAAGGCCGCGTGGCGTACCGCGGGCCGCTGGCTTCCGTGGCCTACCAGCTGGTGGGCGGCCTGCGCCAGACCATGTTCTACACCGGCGCACCCACCGTCCCGGAGCTGAAGGCGCGCGGCAAGTTCGTCCGGATCACCCCCGCGGGACTGAAGGAATCGCACCCGCACGACATCCAAATGACCGTCGAGGCGCCGAACTACGGCTCCCGCTAATCCCCGGCGCCTCCCTGACCTTGCTTCGCTGCGGCCAGGGAACCCTGGCGCCGTGGGCCCAACCGGCGCGTCCC